>NZ_JBSXNH010000084.1:0-162776 GCF_056857535.1 Vreelandella sp. L-25 | reverse complement strand
GCGCTGACCAATCTGCCGCAAGGCACCTTCGCCTCAGAAGTCGCGGTAGATGGTGACAAGGTCAACGTGACCCGTGAAATCGACGGCGGCCTGCAAACCGTCGCGCTGACACTCCCGGCCATCGTCACCACTGACCTGCGCCTCAACGAGCCGCGCTACGCCAAGCTGCCGGACATCATGAAGGCCAAGAAAAAGCCGCTGGATGTCAAAACCCCCGCTGACTACGGCGTGGAAGTGGCTTCCAAGGTCACGCTGCTCAAAGTGCAATCCCCCGCCGAGCGCAAAGGCGGTATCAAAGTCGCCTCGGTGGATGAGCTGATCGACAAACTGAAAAACGAAGCCAAAGTGCTTTAAAAGGAGCTGATCTCATGAGCATTCTGGTACTTGCCGACCTGCATGAAGGTCAGTTAGCGGGCGCGACCGCTCACGTCGTCGCAGCGGCCCAGGCCATCGGTGGCGATATTGATGTGCTGGTCGCCGGTGAAGGCGTCCAGGCCGCCGCTGACGCGGCCGCCAAACTCGACGGCGTGAGTAAAGTACGCGTGGCAGATAACGCCGTGTACGCTCATCAGCTGGCCGAGCCCGTGGGCGCGCTGCTGGTGGAGCTGGCGGGTGATTACACCCACGTACTGGCCAGCGCTTCCACCACCGGTAAAAACGTCCTGCCGCGTCTGGCGGCTATGAAAGACGTCAGCCAGTTGTCGGATGTGATTGGCGTTGAGAGCGCCGATACTTTCCTGCGCCCGATTTATGCCGGTAACGCCATCGCCACGGTCAAAAGTGACGACGCGCTGAAAGTCATTACCGTGCGCACCACCGCGTTCGATGCGGTGGGCCAGGGCGGCAGCGCAGCCGTGGAAGCGGTAGCGTTCGCCGCTGACAACAGTCAATCCAGCTTTGTCAAAGAAGAGCTGGCCCAGAGCGACCGCCCGGAACTCGGCGGTGCCAAGGTCGTCATCTCCGGTGGCCGTGGCATGGGTAACGGCGAGAACTTCAAGCTGCTGGACGGCATTGCCGACAAGCTGGGCGCGGCCATTGGCGCTTCGCGTGCGGCGGTCGATGCGGGCTTTGTTCCTAACGACATGCAGGTGGGCCAGACCGGTAAGATCGTCGCGCCTGAGCTTTATATTGCGGTGGGTATTTCAGGTGCGATTCAGCACTTGGCGGGCATGAAAGACTCCAAGGTGATCGTCGCCATCAACAAAGACGACGAAGCTCCGATCTTTCAGGTCGCCGACTATGGCCTAGTGGGGGATCTGTTCGAGATTCTGCCAGAGCTGGAAAGCAAGCTGTAAGTCATTGAACTTGCTGCCTGTCAAAAGCCGACTTCGCCAGAAGTCGGCTTTTTTATTGTGGGCGGGTTCGATAAACTGACAATAGTTGACTAAGGTGCTGGGACAAAGATTTGCCGCCGATGGTAAAAAATTGCCGGGGCGGTGGTTGAAAAGGGTGGAGTAAGACCACACCTAATGTAGTGAACGCAACAGAAGCCACTCAAGGAGAAGATAGCATGGCACATACCCTTCCTGAACTGCCGTACGCTTACGATGCTCTCGAGCCGAACATCGACGCGATGACGATGGAAATTCACCACTCTCGCCACCACAACACCTACGTCACCAACCTGAACGGTGCGCTGGAAGGCACCGGTCTAGAAGACGTTCCGGTGGAAGAGCTGGTGGCGAACTTGGATCGCGTACCCGAAGAGAAGCGTCAAGCCGTTATCAACAACGGTGGCGGCCACGCTAATCACTCCATGTTTTGGCAAATGATGTCACCCAACGGTGGCGGACAGCCGCATGGCGACGTGGCTAAAGCCATCGACGCAGAGCTGGGCGGTTTTGATGCATTCAAAGACGCCTTCAAAAAAGCCGCGCTGGGCCGTTTCGGCAGCGGCTGGGCGTGGTTGTCCGTCACGCCTGAGAAAAAGCTGGTCGTCGAAAATACCCTCAACCAAGATAGCCCGTTGATGCACGGCAACACGCCCGTACTCGGTCTGGATGTTTGGGAGCACGCTTACTACCTGAAGTTCCAGAACAAGCGTCCAGACTACGTGGATGCTTTCTTCAACGTGGTGAACTGGGAAGATGTCGAGCGCCGTTACCAAGCCGCCATCGCCTAATACTCACGCCCTGTGAGGGCGGTGTCAGCTACTGACACCGCTGGAAAACCGCTCCCTATCAGGGAGCGGTTTTTTTGTGTCTGGGTATAGCGCTGGGCATGAGCTGTCCATAACCTGTGGATGAAAAAATACCATATATGCTGAAATTGATTTTCTCTTAGTCTATATATAGTATGCGTGGTGACTTTTAGAGGGGTAGAGCAAGCGCTGCGCACTACCTGAAAATTGCCGCTATGAAAAGGGGAAATAGCCATGGAAATCCAAATTTATAGCAAGCCTGCCTGTGTACAGTGTACTGCCACCTATCGCGCGCTGGATAAGCAAGGCCTTGAGTACACCGTCATCGACATTACCGCCGAAACGGGTGCTCAAGCAGAAGTCGAAGCGCTGGGTTACCGCCAGCTGCCTGTCGTGGTCGTCGGTGAAGAGCACTGGTCGGGCTTCCGTCCGGACCGCATCCAAGCGTTGGCGTAATCGTCACCCATGCACGCTGCTGACGTGGAAGCCGAGCAGGCAGGTACGCTGGTCTATTTTTCCACCAAGTCAGGCAACACCCATCGCTTTATTGAAAAGCTTGGTTTAAGTGCACAGCGGCTGCCGTTACATCGTGAAGCCCCGACGCTACGCATTGAGCAGCCCTACATATTGGTTACCCCCACCTACGGAGGTGGCTCGGCCAATGGGGCTGTGCCAAAGCAGGTTATTCGGTTTTTAAATGACGAGCACAACCGACACCTCTTACGAGGTGTCATTGCTGCTGGTAATACTAATTTTGGTGACGCATACGCTTTGGCGGGGCGAATCATTGCCCAAAAGTGCCAAGTGCCGCTGCTTTATCGTTTTGAATTGTTTGGTACCGATGACGATGTCGCCAAGGTCCGCAAAGGAGTAGAAGAGTTTTGGAAACGTCAAGCTCAGTCTCTAAGAACGTAGCTGCAAAAAACTCGGCAGATCAACGCCCTGCTGCGGGAGCCACCGAGGCGCGCACGCTGGATTACCATGCGCTGAATGCGATGTTGAACCTGTACGGTGCCAACGGCGAACTGCAGTTGGATAAAGACCGCGAAGCGGCGCGCCAGTACTTCTTGCAGCACGTCAATCAGAACACCGTGTTCTTCCACTCCTTGGAAGAGAAGTTGGACTACCTAGTGGAAGAGCAGTACTACGAAGCCGACGTGCTGGCGCAGTATAGCTTTACGTTTGTCAAAGCGCTGTTCGAGCAGGCGTATGCGTACAAATTCCGCTTCCCGAGCTTCTTGGGTGCGTTCAAGTACTACACCAGCTACACGCTCAAAACCTTCGACGGCAAACGTTATCTCGAGCGGTATGAAGACCGGGTTTGCATGGTGGCGCTCACGCTAGCGCGTGGCGATGAAGCGCTGGCCAAGTCGCTAGTCGACGAGATCATCAGCGGCCGTTTCCAGCCTGCGACGCCCACCTTCCTAAACTGTGGTAAGCGCCAGCGAGGCGAGCTGGTCTCTTGCTTCTTGCTGCGTATCGAAGACAATATGGAGTCCATCGGGCGTTCCATCAACTCCGCGCTGCAGCTCTCCAAGCGTGGCGGCGGCGTGGCCTTCCTGCTCAGCAACATTCGCGAATCCGGCGCGCCGATCAAGCGTATCGAGAACCAGTCGTCGGGCATCATTCCGATCATGAAACTGCTGGAAGACGCGTTCTCCTACGCCAATCAGCTAGGTGCGCGTCAAGGTGCCGGAGCGGTCTATCTCAACGCCCACCACCCGGACATTCTGCGCTTTTTGGACACCAAGCGTGAAAACGCGGACGAAAAAATCCGCATCAAAACGCTGTCGCTGGGCGTGACCATTCCCGATATCACGTTCGAGCTGGCCAAGCGCAACGACGACATGTACCTCTTCTCGCCCTACGATGTCGAGCGCGTCTACGGCGTGCCGTTTGGCGATATCAGTGTGACCGAGAAGTACCATGAAATGGTGGCCGACGCGCGTATTCGCAAGCACAAGATCAATGCTCGCGCCTTCTTCCAAACCCTGGCCGAGCTGCAGTTCGAGTCTGGCTACCCGTATATCATGTTCGAAGATACGGTCAACCGCGCCAACCCGATTGCAGGCCGTATCAACATGAGTAACCTGTGCTCCGAGATTCTGCAGGTCAACACGCCGACCGAGTACGACGACGACTTGGGCTACCGTCAGGTAGGACAAGATATCTCTTGTAACCTCGGCTCGATGAACATCGCCAAGGTGATGGATTCCGGTGATATCGGCACCAGCGTCGAGATCGCCATTCGCGGTCTGACCGCCGTGTCTGAAATGAGTAATCTGCGCAGCGTTCCCTCCATCGCCGAGGGTAATGCCAAATCGCGCGCCATCGGTCTTGGCCAGATGAACCTGCATGGCTTCCTGGCTCGCGAGCATATTTATTACGGCTCAGAAGAGGGGTTGGACTTCACGAACCTGTACTTCTACTGCGTTGCGTTCCATGCCATTCGTGCGTCGAACCAGTTGGCCATCGAACACGGTGAGACCTTTGCCGGGTTCGCAGACTCTACCTATGCATCGGGTACGTTCTTCGATAAGTACACCGACCAGGCGTGGCTGCCGCGTACCGAGAAAGTCCGTCAGCTTTTCGAGCGCAGCGGTATTGCACTGCCCACGCAAGACGATTGGCAAGCGCTGAAAGCCTCGGTGATGGCGCACGGCCTATACAACCGTAACCTTCAAGCGGTACCGCCGACTGGTTCTATCTCGTACATCAACCACTCCACCTCCAGCATTCACCCGGTGGCGGCGAAGATCGAGATCCGTAAAGAGGGCAAGCTGGGTCGCGTTTACTACCCAGCGCCATTCTTGAACGAAGCGAACTTCGATTACTTCCAGGATGCTTACGAAATCGGTCCTGAAAAAATTATCGATACCTACGCGGAGGCGTCCAAGCACGTTGACCAAGGCCTTTCGTTGACACTGTTCTTCCCGGACACGGCCACCACGCGGGATATCAACAAGGCGCAAATTTACGCATGGCGTAAAGGTATCAAGACGCTTTACTACATTCGCTTACGCCAAAGTGCGCTTGAAGGCACCGAGGTAGAGGGTTGCGTCTCCTGTACGCTGTAACCTCGGATACGCTTTTAAGAAGATGTTTGTGAGAGAACTCTGATGACGATGATGCAACGTTTGTCGCGAGTGAATGCGATTAACTGGAACCGCCTTCAAGACGATAAAGACCTTGAGGTATGGAACCGCCTGACCAGTAACTTCTGGTTGCCGGAAAAAGTGCCGCTCTCTAATGATATTCAGTCGTGGAACACGCTGACGCAGCAAGAGAAGCAGCTTACTATCCGCGTATTTACGGGTCTGACGCTGCTGGACACCATTCAAAGCAGCGTGGGTGCGCCTGTGCTGATGGAAGATGCCCGCACTCCTCATGAAGAAGCGGTATACACCAATATCGCCTTTATGGAATCTGTGCATGCGCGCTCCTACAGCTCGATTTTCTCGACGCTGTGTGCAACGCGTGATGTAGACGACGCGTTCCGCTGGAGTGAGGAAAATCCGACGCTACAGATGAAGTCGGAGCTCATCCTGAAGCGCTACCGCTCGGACGACCCGCTGATGCGCAAGGTGGCGAGCGTTTTCCTGGAGTCGTTCCTGTTCTACTCGGGCTTCTACTTGCCCATGTACTGGTCCAGCCATGCCAAGCTGACCAACACGGCCGACTTGATTCGTTTGATCATTCGTGATGAAGCGGTGCACGGTTACTACGTGGGCTACAAATTCCAGCAGGCGCTGGCAGAAGAGACGCCCGAGCGACAGCAGGAAGTGAAAGATTACGCCTACGAGCTGCTGCTGGAGCTTTACGACAACGAAGTTCGCTACACCGAGTCGCTGTATGATGAAGTGGGTCTGTCGGAAGATGTGAAGAAATTCCTTCACTACAACGCCAACAAAGCCCTGATGAACTTGGGCTTTGAGCCGCTGTTCCCCAGCAGCGTGACGGACGTTGACCCGACGATCATGGCCGCACTGTCACCCAGCGCAGATGAGAACCACGACTTCTTCTCAGGGTCTGGCTCTTCCTATGTCATTGGTAAAGCGGTCGCCACAGAAGACGACGACTGGGCGTTTTAATCACCGCCGTGGTTACGTTCTCTACGGGAGCCTATGGCTCCCGTTTTTTATGCGCGCAACTCCCGCCAGACTGTAGGTGGATGTTAATGATAAATATTG
Organism: Vreelandella sp. L-25; assembly: GCF_056857535.1. NCBI lineage: Bacteria > Pseudomonadati > Pseudomonadota > Gammaproteobacteria > Oceanospirillales > Halomonadaceae > Vreelandella > Vreelandella sp. L-25. The sequence continues at coordinate 156,446 of NZ_JBSXNH010000084.1, read as the reverse complement.
TCATTTATTCTATTAGTGTTACGCTATGCACTGCACGCGTTAAACGCAAATCGTTCTTATACCTAATGAGTTTTAGCGCGCCGTTCGTGAGGGCGCGTTAAGCAGTGACGGAGACATAACGTGCTGAAAAGGCCTTTCTTTGCCTTGCGTGGGTGTTGGCTTGCAGGAGTGCTGGTCAGCGGTACGCTAATGGCAAGTGATGAGACAATGGATCAAGCGGCCCAAAGTGTCGAGGCCCAGCAAACCCAGTCTGAACTGCAGCAGCAAATTGACAGCGCGGATGAAGCTACGCGTTCCGCCATTGAAGAGTTGCGCCGCCTAGAGCGGGAAACCCGCCAGATGGAAGCCTCCAACGCAACGCTCAGTAGCCGCCTGGCTAGCGAAGCCGAGCGCCAGCAGCGATTAAGCCAAGCGCTGGATACGTTAAGCGATACCCGTGATGCGCTGCCCATGATCGAGCAGGATATGGCCGAGCAGCTAGCCCGTTGGATCGAGTCAGATCTACCTTTCTTAACCGATGAACGCCTCGCCCGGGTGGAATCCGCCGGTAATCCCGAGGCAGGCAGCGCTGAACGCATTGCCAGCTTGCTCGAAGCCTGGCGCGCTGAGCTGGCCTATGGCCGTGAAGTGGATAGTTGGCGAGGCCGGTTGGTGATGGAGGGAGCGTCGCCCAGAGAAGTCGAGTACCTACGTATTGGCCGTATTGGCTTTTACTACCTCACGCCGGATGGTCGGGAAGGTGGTGTATGGGATAAAGAGGGCGGTGAATGGCTGGCGTTAGACGAACCCGCTCGCCGTCAGGTACGCAACGGCCTGCGCATCGCTAATGATCAGCGCACGCCGGAGCTTCTGCAACTACCACTCTCTATTACTGCCAATGACCAAGGGGGCCAGCCATGAGTCTATTCTCTCGCCCAAAAGCATGGCTTTGCCTAACGTTACTGGTTGGCGCATTAACGAACAGCGCTGCCATGGCCCAAAGCGATGAACTTGGGTCGCTAAGGGAGGCCCGAGAGGCTGCCCAAGCGCGTGATCAGGCGCGGCTGCAGTCATTCTTAGAAGATCAAGAGGGCCTGGAAGCCGCCTTGGAGGAGGCACGCGCTGCCCATGAGGCGGCTGAAGACGAGCAGGCAGCCCTTGAAGCGCAGCAGGATGAGCAAAGCGAGCAGGCCCAAGCGCTTGCCCAGCGGCAAGAGGAGCAGGGAGAAGCGTTAACCTCATTGCTAGCAGATCTTGCCCGTCACAGTGAAGAAATTCGCAATGAGCTAGGCGGCGATAGCTGGCTAACGCTAGAGGCAGATGCGCTGCCGCCGCGCCTTAATGATGTCGACGTTCTGGAGCGCTCACAAATTGAGGCCGTGGTAGATAGCCTGGCAACACTCACTGTGAATACCGGTCGTGCCGAGCGTCTCGAGCTGCCGGTGGCGGATGCAAGCGGCGACATAGAGTCACATAGCGTCGTGCGGCTGGGGGATTTTGCTGCCTTTACCGAGTCTGCGCTGCTTAGAAAGGGGCAAGACGAAGAGAGCAGCCTCGCCGAAGTGCCGCGCACGCCAACAGCAATCAGCGACCTGTTAGCGGCTTACCATCAGGGCGAGAGCCGTGAATTTGCCATTGACCCCACGCAAGGCAGTGTTCTCGAAGCGTTGGCGCAACAGCCCACGCTCTGGGAGCGCTTTCAGCAAGGGGGCTACGTCGGTTACGTCGTTGTCGTGCTCGGTGGTATCGGGCTGCTGGTGGCGTTAGCTCAGTATATTTACCTACTGACGGTGAGTGCGCGTGTGCGCCGCCAGCGCCAAAACTTAGATCAGCCAAGCAAGGATAATCCGCTTGGTCGCGTGTTAGAACGCTTTAAAGAGATGGATAAGCACCAAACGCCAGAAGCGCTCGAAGCGAGGCTGGATGAGGCGGTGCTGGCCGAGTTGCCGAAGATTGAGCGTGGTCAGCCTATCGTTAAATTGCTGGCCGCCATTGCACCTCTGCTGGGGCTACTGGGTACCGTGACAGGCATGATCGTGACCTTCCAAGCCATTACGGTATTTGGTACCGGCGACCCGCAGCTAATGGCCGGCGGTATCAGTCAGGCGCTGGTGACCACTGTGCTGGGCTTGGTAACCGCTGTGCCGCTGCTGTTTGCTCAAACGGCGCTCTCCAGTCGCAGCCGTTTTATTACCCAGGTGATTGAAGGCGAAGCCAGCGCCACGTTGGCCGACCATCTGGAAGCGCAGTCCACTCTTTCTGGGCAAACGGTGAACTAGCATGCCGACCTTACCCCTTTGGCTAGAGCCAGTAGAGCGGCTGTTAGAGGCGGGCGGCGCTGTGCTAGTCGTGCTTGCGCTGGTGGCGGTGGTGGTGTTCGCCATGGCGATTGAGCGCTGGTGGTACTACCGCATCAGTTGGCGGCGCGCGCGCCATGAACTGGTTCGTCGCTGGGCAGCCCGAAGCGACCACCGCAGTTGGAGTGCGCGTACGCTACGTCATGTATGGAGTGCGGCCTTGGTAGCCAAGCTTCGCCGCCCACTGCCCTGGATCAAACTGCTGGTGGTGCTCTGTCCGCTATTGGGGCTGTTGGGCACCGTCACCGGTATGATCGCCGTTTTTGATAGCCTTTCGATGAGTGATACCCACCAAGCCAGGGCCATGGCCGATGGCGTTGCCCGGGCAACGCTGCCTACCTTAACGGGAATGGCCATTGCGGTAGTGGGTATGCTGTTTATTAGCCGTTTAGAGCACGTTATCCGTCGCGAAGACCAGCGTTTGCATGACCGCTTAGCGCGTGCCTTGGAGGAGAGTGATGCGTAGACGCCGTTCTATAGAGGCTGCCGACGACAGCAATGAGGTGAACTTAACGCCGATGCTGGATGTGGTGTTCATTATGCTGATCTTCTTTATCGTCACGACCAGCTTTATCAAGGAGAGCGGGGTGGAGATTGACCGCCCCGAAGCGTCGGCGGCCACGCCCCGCCCCGATGCCCAGGTGCTGATTGCTGTCACGCCCGAAGGAGTGGTATGGGTAGATGGCCAGCCGGTAGATCTACATCGTGTTGGCCAGCAGGTAGCCGGAATGCTCAGCGGTGAAGGGTCGGTGGTTATTCAAGCCGATCGAGAGTCCACCACGGGTGTGCTGATTGAGGTTATGGATCGTCTTCAGCAGGCAGGGGTCGAGCAGGTCGCCGTGGCAGCGAGCCGGAGCGCGCCATGATGCGTCATGCGTTGTCGATGCTAGGCGGTATTGCCCTGGCCGTCGGACTCTTCTGGATGCTGGCGCTGCTGGTGGCACCACCTGAACAGCAAGTCGATGAGCCTATTATGACGATGTCCATGACCATGGTGGAAGCGCCGGAGGTGGCGCCCGAACAGGAGGCACCGCCTCCCGCGCCTGCGCAAGCAGCACCTGCGCCTCCGCCCATGCCGACTCCCGCGCCTGCACCAGTGGCCACCAGTACGATTGCGTTGCCCGAGGTAGAGCTGCCTGACGCGCCGGTAGAGCCCGTCGAGTTAGAAAGCGAGCTGCCCGAGCTGACCGAGGCTCAGCCCGAACCCACACCGCAACCACAGCCAGCTCCTGAACCTGCGCCGGAACCCTCGCCCGAGCCAGCAGAAACGGCAGCGCCATCCCCTGAGCCCGCCGCTGCCCAGCGCGACGCAGCACCGGCCGCTGAGCCTGCGCCCTCCAATGAACCGGTGAGCGTTGGGCAGGTGGCGCCGACGAATCGCGTTAACCCGTCGTATCCACCCCGTGCTCAGCGTCGTGGCATGGAGGGGTTTGTGGAGGTGGAGTTCGTCATTCAGCGTAACGGTAGTGTTGACGGTGGCTCTATTCGGGTGACCAATGCCCAGCCTCGTCGGGTCTTCGAAGACGCTGCCCGCGAAGCGATTGCGCGTTGGCAGTTCGAACCCAGCCAGCAGCTACGTCGCGCCACCCAGCGTATTGAGTTCCAGTTAAGGTAGCGGTGACATGTCTCGTAGAGAAAAATCGCCAAACAGGCTAGTGAACGATGCTGGCCGAGGGAAGAGGATGCAGCGGTGGGTCGCCATCATGTTACTGAGCGCCTTAAGCGCTACCGCTGTGGCCAATGAGCCGCTGCCCGGTGACATTATTCAAGACCTGAACGGGGTGCAAAGCCAGTTAGCAAGCCAAGCAAGCGGTTCGGCAGATCCAGAGGTGTTAAGCCGTATTATTAGCCATGCGCGCTCTCAGTCTGAGCGGTTGGCTGGCGGTAACCGGGCCGACCAGTGGGCCAGTGCGCTTTATCACCAGTTAGCGGCAAGCGCCCTTGTGCACCAGGGGGAAAACCTTGCGGCCGCCGATGAACTGGCCAGCGCTCGCCAACGCCCGAGCGTTCCCGATAGCCAGGTACGCCGCTGGCTGCGCGATGAGGCGTCGCTGCGCCGTGCAGCCGGAGAGCGTGATGAGGCCATTGCTCTGTTCGAACAGTGGTTGTCAGAGTCCTCGGGCAATGAGCGTTACGCAGAAACGGCGTGGCTGTTGGTGCGAATGCTGGCCGAAGAGGAGCGCTGGGAGGCTGCGTTAGAGTGGCTGGTGCCGCTGCTAGAGCAAGGGGATCTCAGCGCTGAACAACAAACGCTCACGAATGTTGTGCTACGGCACACAGGAGAGAATGAGCAGGCGCTAAGTTGGCTGTTGAAGGGCTTAAACGCTGAGAGCGAAGCCGATGCATGGCGTCAGGCAGCCGGGCTTGCCCAGCAGGCAGGCCAGTTGGGCGTAGCAGCCGCCGTCTGGGAGGCGGCATGGCAGTTAGGCAAGTTCTCGACCCCAGATGAGCGCCTTACTCTTATCCAGCTTCATCTGGCAGGCGGGACCCCCGCCCGTGCCGGGGAGCATTTAGAGGCAGCGCTTGAGGCAGGCGAGCTTCCTAGCAACGAAGAGACGTTGCGCTTGCGAGCGACGGCCTGGCAGCAGGCGAAACATATTGATAATGCCTTGGGCGCTTGGCAAGCGCTCGCTGAAGTAACGCAATCAGCCGATGACTGGCGCCAACTGGGTCAACTTGCTTATGGGTGGGGGAGAAATGAGCAAGCAGAGGCGGCGCTTACAACCGCTGCTAATCTTGGGGATACCCAAGCGGAAGAGTGGCTGGCCAATTTTCGTTGATAAGAAAAGCCCCTTCGCTAAACAAGGGGCAGGCTGTTTTCTTGTTACTGAATTTTCTTGCTAATTGCTTCACATACTACTGATTAACAGGGAGCGTTAATGTAAAGTCGCTCCAGGTTGGGGCGTGGTCGGAGGGGCGATCCATACCGCGTAGCGGGTAATCGATGCCTGCGCCTGTCACGCACTCGGCCAAAGGCTTTGAGACGAGAATGTAGTCGATACGCAGGCCGCGCTTTGGCTCTCGATCAAACCCTTTAGAACGGTAGTCAAACCAACTGAACCACTCGCTGTTATTAGGGTGGCACAGCCGGTAGCTGTCGCTAAGCCCCCACGCTTTAATGCCTTCCAGCCACTCACGCTCAATGGGTTGGAAGCTGGTTTTGCCATCGCGCAGCCAGCGTTTACGGTTGGCTTCGCCAATGCCTATATCCTGGTCTTCCGGTGAGATATTAAAATCACCCATGACCGCCAGCCGCTCTTCAGGAGCATGCTGGGTATTAAGCAGGTGTGCGAGCTGTTGATAAAAGCGTGCTTTGTGCGGAAACTTGGTGGGGTGATCAATGCTCTCGCCTTGCGGAAAGTAGCCGTTCCACACAGTGACCGCTTCGCCATCGTCGGCGAGAAGCTTGACGCCAATCATGCGGCGCTGCGCATCCTCTTCATCATCAGGAAAACCGTAAAACACCGCCTGCGGCTGTTGGCGGCACAGTAACGCAACGCCGTAATGCCCTTTCTGGCCATAATAGAAGACGTGATAGCCCATGGCTTCTACGTCAGCCACGGGGAATTCACTATCCTGCACTTTGGTTTCTTGTAAGCCAATGACATCAGGTTGTTGAGTGTCGATCAGCGCTTGAAGCTGATGTAGCCGTGCCCGAATGCCATTGATATTAAACGACACCAAACGCATTACGAAGGGTCTCCTGATGAGTTGTCGCCCCCTTTGTCAGGGTGAATCGCAATCGGTTGGCCACTTTGCTGGCGCGCTAGTTTACGCACGGCTTGTAGTTTGCGCTGCTGCTGCTTTTTAGCCACAAAGCGGCGCGATGAGGTCACCTGCTCAGGGTTCTCATGGCGCCACTTTTTATAATCTTTGCGGCGACCAGTGCGGATAGTCACTTTATCCGCTAATGAACGAGTCTTTTTCTTACGCGTCATGTCGCGCTCCTTGGGTTAATGTATGCCTCATTCTAACAGGCAAGCGTGCTCCTTCGACAGCAGGGCGCGCTCTTATCGCCAACCCCTGGTACAATGCGCACTTCGTGATGCCTAACCTCCACAGCAATGGACAGATACACAGCCTATGAGCGAGTCGGAACAGACCACAGCATCGGCCCAGAACCGCAAGCCTAAACGTCGTCGTCGGAAACCGCGTCGTCGTCAGTCGAACTGGGATCTTCGTCAGTTTCAGGTGCCCGCCGTTGCCGGCAAGTGGCGCTTCCATGACTTTGATCTGCCGCTGCCTCTAATGCGCGCTATTCATGCCCAAGGGTTTGAGTACTGCACGCCCATTCAGGCGGAAGCACTGCGCCACACGCTGTTAGGTGGCGATATTGTCGGTAAAGCGCAAACGGGCACCGGGAAAACCGCCGCCTTTTTGATCTCCGTGTTGGCCTATTTTCTCGAAGAACCCACACCGGAGGGCCAAAAGCCGGGGGCTCCCCGCGCGCTGATCATCGCGCCGACCCGTGAGTTGGCGCTGCAAATCGAGAAAGACGCCAAGGCGCTTGCGCGCTTTACTCAGCTTAATGTCGCCAGTGTCGTCGGCGGCATGGATTATCAAAAACAGCGCGATAGCCTGAGCAAGAAGATCGATATCCTGGTCGCCACGCCTGGACGCCTGCTGGACTTCCATCAGAAGCGTGATATCGACCTCTCTGAAACCGAAGTGCTGGTGCTCGACGAAGCGGACCGTATGCTTTCCATGGGGTTCATCCCCGACGTGAAGCGCATTGTTCGCTACACGCCGAAAAAAGAGGAGCGCCAAACGTTCCTGTTCTCGGCCACTTTCACCGACGATATTCTCAATCTGGCGAGCCAATGGACGCTTGATCCGGCGCATGTCGAGATCGAAGTGACCGTCGAGAATCAGGCGGATATCGACCAGCGCGTCTATCTTGTCTCCGATGACGATAAGCAGCGGCTGCTGGTGAAGCTACTGGAGCAGGAGAGCTTTGAGCGCGTCATGGTCTTCGGTAACCGCCGTGATTTGGTGCGCAAGCTTGACGATCTGCTGAAAAAAGCGGGTGTCAGCGCGGCTATGCTGTCCGGTGATGTGCCTCAAAACCAGCGTATTAAAACGCTGGAAAGCTTCCGCGAGGGAGAGATTCAGGTACTGGTCGCCACCGATGTCGCGGGTCGCGGTATCCATATTGAAGACGTCAGCCACGTTATCAACTACACGCTGCCAGAAGACCCTGAAGATTACGTCCACCGTATTGGCCGTACTGGCCGCGCGGGCGCCAAAGGGGTCTCCATCAGCTTTGTTGGTGAAGAAGACGCCTTCTCACTGCCAGAGATTGAGCGCTACATTAACGGTAAGCTGCCCTGCGAACATCCGCCGGAAGGCATGCTGTAACGGGCATGCTGGATAACGCGCTTAAAAACGATATTCAGCAAGCCTACCGTAACGTGGTGGAAAAGCTAGGGCTGACACCACGCTACGGGCAGCGCTTAATGATTGCTGAAATCGCCCGCACCCTAGGTGATATCGAGTGCGACAGCGAGGGAAAGCGCGTTAGCGATAGCCACGTTTGCGTGCTGGAAGCCGGTACCGGCACGGGCAAGACGCTGGCTTATCTCATTGCGGGGCTGCCTATAGCCAAGGCACAAGGCAAACGGCTCATTGTCTCCACGGCCACCGTTGCCCTTCAAGAGCAAGTGTTGAATCAAGACCTGCCGTCGCTGGCTAGCCATAGCGGTGTTGCCTTTCGCTATGCGCTAGCGAAAGGTCGCGGCCGTTACGTCTGCGTGGCGCGGCTGGATCAAGCGCTGGAGGGTAGTGAGCCCAACCCAACCCTTTCGCTGTTCGAGCAATCCCTTCAAGCTGATAGCAGCGACTTTAACGTACTGGCCACCGATATGGCGGAGGCCTACGGTAAAGGCGAGTGGGAAGGCGATCGCGATACCTGGCCGGTGTCTATCGAAGACAGCCACTGGCGTCAGCTGACGGTGGATCATCGCCAGTGCACCGGTCGCCGTTGCGGGCATTTTGGTGCCTGCGCCTTTTTCCGCTCTCGTCGAGAGTTGGAAAATGCGGATGTTATCGTTGCTAACCACGACCTCGTGCTGGCGGATCTTGCCCTTGGGGGTGGTGCGATTCTGCCAGATCCTGCCGACTGCATCTTTATTTTCGATGAAGGTCACCACCTGCCGGATAAGGCGCTGTCCCATTTCGCCCACCGCTTTGCGGTGCGCGGCTGTCTGCGCTGGCTAAAAACCCTGAAAAGTAGTTTGACGGATTTGAACCAGGGCCTGGCGGTACAGCCCACCATTGCTCGCTTACTGGCAGGGCTGCCTGAGCTGCTGCATAGCTTGGAGCCTGCGCTGGGTGACGTGTTTAGCATGGGGCATCAGCTGGCAGGGCGTGAAAATGGTCTGGCAGATGAAGAGGCGACCCATCAGCAGCGTTTTGAAAAAGGCCAAGTGCCCGACGCGCTGCGCGAACAGGCGCAGCAGCTGCTAGTCATGTTTGCCACCCTGTCGAGAAGTCTAGAAAGCATTAGCGATATTCTGCGCGAAAGCCTGGACCCGGATAAACAGACCGGCCTGGACCGTGACCAGGCGGAAACGTGGCTGCCTCTAATAGCGTTGCTCCATGGTCGCGCCCTGGAGGCTCATGCGCTGTGGCAAGCGTTTAGTGAACAGGATGACGCCAATGCGCCGCCCAGCGCACGGTGGATAACGCTCAGTCGTGTGGCGGGCGAACCAGAGATTGAGTTCTCAGCAAGCCCGGTTTCTGCAGCGCACACGCTTGCCAAGCACCTATGGGGGCGCTGCCACGGGGCGGTTGTCACTTCGGCAACGCTCACGGCGCTTGGTCGTTTTGAGCGCCTGCAGGAGCGAGCTGGTTTAGCTAACCGTTATCGTTATCAGGCGCTGCCAAGCCCGTTTGATTACGCCAATGCGGTCTTGCGAGTGCCTGCTGAAGCGACCGACCCTAGTGACCGGGATGCCCATGAGAACGCCATTGTACGCTTTGTGTCGCAGCTAGGTGAGGAGGAGGCGGTACTGGTGCTGTTTTCTTCCCGTGCTCAGCTGCGTGCGGTGGAAAAGGCGCTGCCCGCTGCGACAAAAGAGCGCATTTTGGCGCAAGACGCGTTGCCTAAACGTGAACTCATTGAGCGCCACCGGGCCGCGGTGGATGGCGGTAAGGGTAGCGTGATTTTTGGCTTGGCGAGCTTTGCCGAGGGTATCGATTTGCCGGGGGATTATCTCACCCACGTGGTGATTACTCGGCTGCCGTTTGCGGTGCCGGATGACCCTGTTGGGGCAACGCTTGCCGAATGGATCGAGAGCCAGGGCGGTAACCCGTTTATGCGTATTAGCGTACCGGATGCTTCGATTAAACTGGTGCAGGCGTGTGGTCGTTTAATCCGTAAAGAGAGCGATCGGGGAGTCATTACGCTGCTGGATCGGCGAGTGATTACGCGCCGCTATGGCCAGGCGCTATTAGATGCGTTGCCGCCTTTCAGGCGCGATATACAGGCATAGGTGATAGGGGCGTTAGGTTCTGGCAATAAAAAACGCCCGCTAAGCAGCGCTCAGCGGGACGTTTTCGAGAGCGGTGGCTCGTTACGCGATGCGTTTCGCCAGTACCGATGCTAGTTTCTCGTTCATACGGGTGAACGTTTCCACTGTGGTGTCCCAGTCGATGCAGGCATCGGTGATCGATACGCCGTACTGCAGCTGGCTTAAGTCTGCAGGCACTTTTTGATTGCCCCAGCCAATGTTGGATTCCACCATCAGGCCGATAATCGAGGTATTGCCTTCGAGAATCTGGTTGGTCACGTTTTCCAGTACCAGTGGCTGCAGCGCGGCATCTTTATTCGAGTTTGCGTGTGAGCAGTCGATCATGATGTTGGCAGAGAGATTAGATTTTTTAAGCTCTTTCTCTGCCAGGGCAACACTCACGCTATCATAGTTGGGCTTACCATTGCCGCCGCGCAGGACCACGTGGCCATAGGCGTTGCCGCGGGTGCGGATAATCGCCACTTGGCCTGCCTGGTTGATGCCCAGGAAGTTGTGCGGGTTAGCGACAGATTGCAGTGCGTTAATCGCCACGTCCAGACTACCATCGGTGCCGTTTTTAAAGCCAACCGGGCAGGAGAGGCCGGAGGCCATTTCACGGTGAGTCTGTGACTCGGTGGTGCGGGCACCAATGGCTGACCAGCTAATGCAGTCCTGCAGGTACTGCGGAGAGATGGGGTCAAGCGCTTCAGTAGCTAGCGGCAGACCCATTTCGGCTAAATCGACCAGCAGTTTGCGGGCAATGTGCAGGCCTTCGTCAATTTCGAAAGAGTCGTTCAGGTGCGGGTCGTTAATTAACCCTTTCCAGCCCACGGTCGTCCGCGGCTTTTCGAAATAGACACGCATCACGATATAGAGGCTGTCGCTCACTTGATCAGCCAGAGTGCGCAGGCGGCGGGCATAATCAAGCGCTGCTTCAACGTCGTGAATAGAGCAGGGGCCAACGACCACGAGCAAACGCGGATCTTTGCCATCTAGAATGTTTTGGATGGTCTGACGGCCTTCGATAACCGAACGCTCGGCGCTTTCCGTTAAAGGGATAGCGTTTTTCAGTGCTTCTGGGGTGGTAAGAACATCCTGTGCAAGGACGTTAAGGTTACTAACCTGTTGATCTGACATCTTGCTACCTGTGCGTGCGCGATGGGCTAAAAGTGACCACTACTATGGCGCGTCACGGTGGTAAAAATCAATTGTTACGGAACTTTGCGTTAAGGAAAAATGTCAGCCTCAGGGTTTTAATAGAGGGGGCAAGCGCTTGATGCGCTGCTAAGAACGCGTAACACTAGACGATATTGGTGTTTAGCAATTCAACGCGTGCAACATAACCAAGGGGGGCAGGTGGAGCTTTGCCTGTTAATTTCCTCCATGATGATTAACTTATGCCCAAGGGACGCTATGCTGCTTGCTGTGAAGGCCCGGCTTACAGGGCGAAAAAGACACAAAGCTCGGCGTAAAACGTTCGAGCAGAAGGAGCGTGTGAATGGGCACTCGTGAAACAGACCAACAGCTGGTTGAACGTGCTCAGAAAGGCGATACACGCGCTTTTGATCTACTGGTGAAAAAATATCAGCATAAAATCATTGGCTTGATTGGACGCTACGTCCACGACCATGCAGAAGTACAGGACGTGGCGCAGGAGGCTTTTATCAAGGCTTATCGTGCGCTGGGTAAATTTCGCGCAGAGAGCGCGTTTTACACCTGGATGTATCGCATTGCGATTAACACGGCGAAAAATCACTTGGTATCTCGTGGACGTCGGCCGCCAGGTAGCGATTTAGATATTGTCGACGCTGAAATTCTTGATCAGAGTGGTCGCTTGGCGGACTCAGAGTCGCCAGAAGCATCTATTGCTCGGGATCAACTTGAGGCGGCGGTATATGAAGCGATTGAGAAACTGCCAGATGATTTACGCACCGCTATTACGCTGCGTGAGCTGGACGGCTTAGCCTACGAAGATATTGCCCAAGTGATGCAGTGTCCGGTGGGCACCGTTCGCTCACGAATTTTTCGCGCTCGGGAAGCGGTTGATGAGCATATTCGTCCGCTAGTCACTACGGCGCGTAACAGCCGCGATGACTAAGGCGCTGACTAATCAAAGTAGTGCTTTGGTCACAGTCATTTACGTTTTTGCTTTTTTTGTGAACTGTCTGGCAAGTGAGGCGTCATACAAGTTATCTAGCTTTAACGAGTTGAGCCGCCGACAGCTACCGTAATGCTATCTGTCTGTCAGTGATTAGCATTATGCAAACGGTAATTTGTAATAGGGCCTTGGCCTGCGAGGTTTTGCGGTTAAAGCACGCGCTAGCCGTGTTGCCGCTGAGCTTCTTCTAACACAGTGTGAGGGTGTGAAGTATGAGTCAAAGCACACGGGAATCACTTTCAGCATTAATGGACAGTGAGAGTGACGAGCTTGAATTGCGCCGGGTGTTGAAATCACTGCCCGATGATGCCGACGCGGCAGAAACGTGGCGTCGCTATCACTTAGCGCGCAGTATGATGCAGCGTGAGCGTGGGGTGGACGTTAGCGTAGACCTTTCTGCTGGCATTATGGCTCGCCTGCGTGAAGAACCAGCGCCTGTTATGGGTGGCGATAGCGCAGCCTCACCTGTACGGGCAGGTGGAATATCGTTTGCTCGTGGTGCCGGTGTCGCTGCTGCGGTGTCGTTGATGGTCATTACGGGCGTTCAATTCTTTAATGGTAACGCTTCTACCGGTGGTGCTCAGCCCGCGAGTAATACAGTGGCTTCGCAGAATAGCGCTGGAGCTCAGGTGCAGCCGGTAAATTTGGCAGCATCACAACCTGCCGCTATGACGGCTTCTGACATGCCTATGTTTGAACCTACACCATTTCGCATTAATGGTCAGTCGGGCAACAGCGGCTTAATGAATATTAGCGAAGCTGGGTTTTCTGCCCCCGTTGCTCCGCAAGGCATGATGGCACAGCAAGCGACGACGATTGATGTTGATCAATTGCGCATGCTTCAGTCCTACCTAGAGCAACATGCGCAGGGTGCTGCAACGGGCGGTGGTGACAGCTGGATGCCGCTGATGCGCTCAGCAGTGACAGAACCACTGGGTCAGCGTTAAGCAAGGCGGGTCGCCGGACAACGTGATCGCTGAGTAAGGGGCTGATAGATTGGTATGGTGACTGCCAGATGTGCTTTATGGGGAGGCCGGCTTGCATTAACGTTAAGCCTGTTGAGTGCCAGCCTGCATTCCTCGTTTGTTACTGCTGATACCCCTACGGTGCTCTCCTGTGCCGAGGTTGCTGAACAGCAAACACCAGCAACCACGCAAGCATGGCTTGAGTTAGCACTGGTTGCGGGCCACTGTTATGACTTTCAGGCCCGGGCAGTCGCTATCGATGCCTTGGGTGTACGTACGCTTGCACTTTCCCACCGCATTCGTGATGGTGTTCGCCAGCAGGTCGTACAACATCTTGATGGGCCATCGGTAAGTATCGAGCGACGCTCTATTGCTGGCTATATGGCGCGCTTTACGCCAGAAGTGAACAGTGGCTTAAAAGCCTCTGAAGCTTGGGCGCAACATGTGGCTTCCTATTACGATATTTCCCTTCAAGAAGATGCCCGAGTAGCAGGGCGCGATGCAGTGCAACTGCGTTTTTCACCCCGGGATCAGCAGCGCTACTATCATGCATGGTGGGTTGATAAAGAGACCGGGCTGTTACTTAAGCATGTTATGAGTGACCGGCAAGAACGTGTGCTGGAAACCTTTCAAATTACCCAGCTTCACTCTCCTAAACTTTATGATGGCGGCGTCGCCGATGACGTGAGCGCCGAACAAGTCGATCATTCTTGGCACGCAGAGTGGTTGCCAGAGGGGTTTGTTGCTCAGCCGCAAGATCCAGGGCAGCCGGTCAGCAACCAGCGGGTATATAGCGATGGGTTGGCCGCAGTCAGCCTTTTCGTTAACCCTATTGAGCAGAGCGTGTTGAAAGAAGGCGTTCACCGGCTAGGTGTTTCAACAGCAGCAGTGGCGCTGGTGTCCGGGGGTGATCAACGCTGGCAACTGATAGCCATTGGGGAACTTCCTTCGGATATGCTGCAGCGTATTGTGCAATCTGTTCGTATTGAGCCATAGCCATGTCTACCCCTTATGCCGCCTGCGCATCGCTTTTAAGAACGGGTATCGTCGTTGGCTATACGGGTGATGGATTGACCGTTGATGTGTCGCTTAACGCTGCCTGCCAGCAGTGTGCTGAAGGGCGTGGTTGTGGTATGGGGCTGTTAGCGCGGCGCCAACAGCAGCACATCACTGTGTATCCTAAGGCGAGCGTCGCTAGCGGTGCGTCTGCTTACCCTCTTGGTAGCCAAGTTACCATTGCACTACCTAAACACGATATCAGCTATTTGGCGCTTCTGGTTTACGCGTTGCCACTATTGGCGGCGTTGTTAGTCTCTGGAGGTGCCTCGCTGCTAGGCACTAATGAATGGTTAAGCGCAGCGCTTTTCTTTAATGCCTTGATATGCGGTGTTATTGTCCTTAAATATCTAATGCATGGGCGGATGGAACGCTTCCGGCCGCGCTTGGTCAGTTAGTTGTTCCGTAGCTCACTAAGAGTTGCACTTCCTTCGTTTCGTATCTGCTTTACTAGGAGCTGTTGCATGAAGCGCTTGGTTCTTCCCTCAACACTATGGCTATGCTTAGTCGCGATGTTTTTTATAGGCCAGAACGCCTATGCGCAAACGTTGCCCGATTTCACTGAATTGGTGGAAGATGCAGCACCGGGCGTTGTGAATATCTCCACCAGTCGAACGGTTCAGCGTAGCCCGGCCATTCAAGGGTTTGGCGGCCAGGAAATCCCTGAAATCTTCCGTCACTTCTTTGGCGATAGTTTTCCGATACCCCCAGGCAGTAGCGGGGGAGGCAGTGAGGAGCGCCAATCGTTAGGCTCTGGCTTTATTATCAGCGCTGATGGCTATGTCATGACAAACGCCCATGTGGTGCAGGATGCCGACGAAATTCTGGTGCGCTTGAACGACCGGCGCGAATTATCGGCTGAGCTGATCGGTAGCGATACTCAAACTGATGTGGCACTCCTGAAAATTGATGCTAACAATCTGCCAGTGCTTAACCTTGGCGACTCTGACGAACTGAAAGTAGGCGAGTGGGTCGCTGCTATTGGTTCACCGTTTGGGTTTGATCACTCGGTGACTGCAGGCATCGTTAGCGCGATTAACCGCACGCTACCCCGTGATGCCTACGTACCGTTTATTCAAACCGATGTAGCGATTAACCCTGGCAACTCCGGTGGACCGCTGTTTAATTTACAGGGAGAGGTCGTGGGTATTAACTCGCAGATCTTTACCCGCAGCGGTGGCTTTATGGGGCTTTCGTTCGCTATTCCGATTAACGTTGCTATGGATGTCGCTGATCAGCTTCGTGAAGATGGCCACGTTAATCGTGGTTGGCTGGGCGTCATGATCCAGCCGGTATCTCAAGATCTAGCTGAGTCTTTTGGCATGAGCAAAGCCATTGGCGCACTGATTGCCGACCTTGATCCAGAAGGCCCTGCGGCTCAGGGTGGCCTGCAAGCGGGAGATGTCATTATCGAAGTGAATGGCGAAGAGGTTGACCGTTCAAGTACGCTGCCTCGCTTAATTGGTCGCGTAGCACCTGGCAATGATGTCGAACTAACGCTAATGCGTGATGGCGAGCAAGTCTCAGAAACGGTAGAGCTGGGCAGTTGGCCCGATATGAACGAAGCAACATCTGCAGCCAATAGCGATAGCCAAGTACGCCTAGGTGTCGCAGTTGCTGAAGTAGATCAAGCAATGCGGGAGCGGCTGAACATCAATGGCGGCGTTGTAGTCAGTCAGGTAGAGCCTAATAGTGTGGCTGCCCAGGCGGGCCTGCGCGCTGGCGATATTCTGGTGAGTATTGATCACCGCAGCGTGGCGTCGGCAGACGAGCTAATGCGCATTGTAGAAGAGCTGCCCAATGACCGTGCTATTCCTGTGCGGCTATACCGGGATGGTCGTTCGTTGTTTGTGGCATTAAGACTCGAATAACCCTTCCTTGTCCTCACTCCAGTCCGGCGGTTCTCGCCGGACTGCTGTTCCTATCCCCCGCATATCGCTACAATAGCGCTTATCTTTTGACGAACTTTGGCAATGCAGTGGTGTGGTCCTCGATTTTTTGCCCTTCGGCCTAGCGCCGCACCCCCACGCTTGCGTACCAATAAGGCAGAACACACTCGATGTCTCATGACGTTTCCAGCGAAAAGCTCAAGCATATTCGCAATTTCTCCATCATCGCGCATATCGACCACGGTAAATCGACGCTCTCTGATCGTCTGATTCAAACCTGTGGCGGTTTGACGGAACGTGAGCTGAAGGAGCAAGTGCTCGACTCCATGGATATCGAGCGTGAGCGGGGCATTACTATTAAGGCGCAGTCGGTAACGCTGGACTATACCGCTGCCGATGGACAGGTCTACCAGCTCAACTTTATCGATACCCCAGGGCACGTTGACTTCTCCTATGAAGTCTCGCGCTCGCTGTACGCCTGTGAAGGGGCGCTGCTGGTGGTTGATGCCGCCCAAGGTGTGGAAGCACAGTCAGTGGCTAACTGCTATACCGCGATTGAGCAGGGCCTGGAAGTACTACCGGTACTTAATAAAATTGACCTTCCCCAGGCCGACCCCGACCGGGTAGCTCAGGAAGTAGAAGAGATTATCGGCTTAGATGCCACCGATGCCTGTCAGGTATCAGCGAAAAGCGGTATTGGCATTGATGCGCTGTTAGAACGTCTAGTACGGGATATTCCGCCTCCTAAAGGTGACCCTGAAGCACCTCTCCAAGCGCTGATTATCGACTCCTGGTTCGATAACTATCTAGGAGTTGTCTCTCTAGTACGCCTATTTGATGGCACGTTGCGCAAAGGCGACAAAATTCGCATCAAGTCGACTGGCCGCGACTGGAACGCCACGGAAGTGGGTATTTTTACCCCGCTGCGCAAAGAGACCAATATCCTCCGTGCCGGTGAAGTCGGCTTTATCGTGGCCGGTATCAAAGAGATTCATGGGGCACCCGTGGGCGATACCATCACCCACACCAAGACCCCAGACGTGCCGCGTCTGCCAGGTTTCCAGAAAGTGAAGCCGCAGGTTTACGCTGGTATGTTCCCAGTGAGTGCGGACGATTATGAAGATTTCCGCGATGCCCTGGAAAAACTCGCCCTTAACGATGCTTCTCTTGAGTACGAGCCGGAAAACTCCGATGCACTGGGCTTTGGTTTCCGCGTAGGCTTCCTCGGCACGCTGCATATGGAGATCATCCAAGAGCGCTTGGAGCGTGAGTACGATCTGGATCTGCTGACCACCGCGCCAACGGTTGTCTATGAACTCGCCATGAAGAACGGCGACATCCAGTACGTCTCCAACCCCTCCAAGCTGCCTGATATGGCCGATGTAGAGCAGATGCGCGAGCCCATCGTGCGTGCCAGCATTCTGGTACCTCAGGAGTTTGTAGGTAACGTCATCGCCGAGTGCGAGCAGCGTCGTGGCACCCAGTTGGACATGCAGTTTTTAGGTAACCAGATTCAGCTGACCTATGAGCTGCCCATGTCGGAAGTGGTCATGGACTTCTTTGACCGTTTAAAATCCATCTCTCGCGGTTATGCCTCGCTAGAGTACAACTTCGAGCGCTTTGAAGCGGCGAAACTGGTGCGTCTCGATGTATTGATTAACGGTGATAAAGTCGACGCCCTGGCGGTCATTATCCACCGCGACCATGCTCACTCCCGCGGCCGTTTGCTGGTGGAAAAGATGAAAGAGCTGATTCCGCGTCAGATGTTTGACGTAGCGATTCAGGCAGCGATTGGTGGTCAGGTGGTTGCTCGTTCTACGGTGAAGGCTCTACGTAAAAACGTCACGGCTAAGTGTTACGGCGGCGACGTCAGCCGTAAGAAAAAGCTGCTAGAGAAACAGAAAGCCGGTAAGAAACGGATGAAACAGGTGGGGCGTGTTGAAATTCCCCAAGATGCCTTCCTTGCTGTGCTCAAGGTAAACGACTAGGGATACGAACCCCACATGGATTTTTCACTATTACTGGTACTCGCCGTTGCACTCTCTGGAGCCATTTATCTGCTGGATGTGCTGGTGCTTCGGCCAAAGCGCCGTGAGCGTGTGGCCAAAGCTGAAACGGCCACCATGGAAGGCCTGGATGCGCCAACTCGGGAAAAGCTCCTAAAAGAACCGTGGCCAGTCGATTACGCGCGTTCGTTTTTTCCGGTGCTACTCGTCGTGTTGGTGGTGCGTAGCTTTATCGTAGAGCCGTTTCAGATTCCCTCTGGTTCCATGAAGCCTACCCTGGAAATCGGTGACTTTATTCTAGTGAATAAATTTGCCTATGGGCTTCGGCTGCCTGTTGTCCATAACCGCTTTTTGGAGGTAGACGACCCTGAGCGGGGCGATGTGATGGTGTTCCGCTTCCCCGAAGAACCATCGGTGAACTTTATTAAGCGCGTGGTGGGCCTGCCCGGCGACCGTATTCGCTATGAGGGCAAGCAGCTCTATATCAACGGCGAGCCGGTTACCAAAGTACTGATTGAAGAGGGCCCGGAGCTCTCTCCCCAACAGCTACTGCTGGAAGAGCAGTTAGGCGAAGTCAGCCACTTTATTTATAACAACCCCCGTGACCCAGGCCCGCAAATGAGCGAAGTCGTCGTGCCTGAAGGCCACTACTTCACTATGGGGGATAACCGCGACCATTCCAATGACAGCCGCTACTGGGGCTTTGTGCCCGCAGATAACATTGTGGGCCGCGCGTTTGCTGTTTGGATGCACTGGGATGGCGGCCTGCCCAGCTTCACCAGCGTACGGCGTATTGAATGAAGCAGCATAATTTACAAACCGTTAGTGTGGTTATCTTAGTTAACGTCAATGACGTAGGAGCACTGTGAGTAATTCCTTAACCGCTTTTTGCCGACGAATCGGTCATACCTTTGGCGACCCAACGCTTTTGGAACTGGCCATGACCCATCGCAGCTACGGTGGTCGTAACAATGAGCGCCTGGAATTTCTAGGTGACTCTATCGTCAATTTCGTGATTGCCGAAGCGTTGTTTCAGCGCTTTCCCCAGGCGCGGGAAGGGCAGCTTTCCCGCCTGCGTGCCCGCTTGGTAAAAGGCCAAACCCTCGCCGAACTGGCGCGGGAAATGGCGTTCGGTGAGTGTTTACGTTTAGGCTCCGGTGAGATGAAGAGTGGCGGCCACCGCCGTGAGTCAATTCTCGCAGACGCCGTGGAAGCCGTGATAGGCGCGATTTACCTGGATGCCGGTATGGATGCGGTACGCGAGCGCGTGCTGGCGTGGTATGCCGAGCGTCTAGAAAATATTTCGCTGCAAGATACCCAAAAAGACCCTAAAACACGCTTACAAGAGTTTTTGCAGTCGCGCCAAGCGGCGCTGCCGCGCTATGAAGTGGTCTCTGTAAAGGGAGAGGCGCATGCCCAGACCTTTACCGTGGAGTGCTACATCGAGCTACTAAGCGAGCATACCACTGGTAAAGGCCCCAGCCGCCGCCACGCTGAACAGCAGGCTGCGGCAGAAGCACTGTCCTATCTCGAACAACCCCCTGGAGACAAATCATGAGCCTAACCTGCGGATTCGTGGCCATCGTTGGCCGTCCCAACGTAGGCAAATCAACCCTCATGAATCGGATTCTGGGGCAGAAAATTTCGATTACCTCGCGGCGGCCACAAACCACCCGCCACCAAGTGATGGGCATTAAAACCGTTGAAGAGACGCAGTTTATCTACGTCGACACGCCGGGCATGCACATCATGTCCAAAGATCGCAACAAGGCCATCAACCGCTTCATGAACCAGGCGGCGACCCAGGCGCTTCGCGATGTGGACTGCGTGGTGTTCATCATCGACCGCACTCGCTGGACCGACGAAGACCAGTCCGTATTAAAGCGTTTAGAGCATGTGAAAGCGCCGGTAATTCTAGCGGTCAATAAGGTTGATCGTCTCCAGGATAAAGCCGACCTGCTGCCTTGGCTGGCCGAGGTAGGCGCACGCCGTGAGTTTGCTGCCGTTGTGCCCATCTCCGCCAAGCACGGCACTCAGGTAGAGACCCTGGAGGAGGAAGTCGCCAAGCACTTGCCGGAGAGCATCCACTTCTTCCCAGAAGATCAAATCACCGACAAGAGCCTGCGCTTTATGGCGGCCGAACTGGTGCGTGAGAAAGTCATGCGCCAGCTAGGTGACGAACTGCCTTACCAGATGACGGTCGAGATCGAAGAGTTCCGCGAGACCGAGCGCGTCACGCACATCAGTGCGCTGATTTTGGTGGAGCGCCAAGGTCAGAAAGTGATTTTGATCGGCGAGAACGGCGACCGAATCAAGAGTATTGGCCGTGAAGCGCGCCTGGATATGGAGCGTGCGCTGGGTACTAAGGTCATGCTGAATATGTGGGTGAAGGTGAAGCGCGGCTGGTCGGATGACGAGCGGGCACTGAAGAGCCTGGGTTACGATCTCGATTGAGCACCGCCATGACCGCCGAGCCTGCGTTTCTGCTGCACCGTCGGGCATATCGTGAAACCAGCGCGCTGGTCGACTTATTAACGCTCAACCATGGCCGCATTCGGGCGGTTGCCCACGGCGGCCAGCGGCCCGGTTCTAAATCTCGCCAGCGGCTGCAGCCGTTCACCCCGCTATTTGTGTCATGGCGGGGAGAGCGAGAGTTAAAACGGTTAACGTTGATGGAATCGCGAGGTCACACCGCGCTGCTAGCAGGCGAAGGCCTGCTGTGTGGTCTCTACGCCAATGAAATTGCTACTCGCTTACTCCCGCTTGAACTGGTCGCCACCGATGTCTTTGCTTTTTATAGTGCTTTGCTAGATGCGCTGCCGGTACCTGCGGAGCGGGGCTTGGCGCTTAGACGCTATGAGTGGGCGCTATTGGAGGTGCTTGAGGCCACGCCGCGTTTTTGTACCCCTGAAGGCGGAGCGCTGGACCCGCACCAACGCTATCGCTTTGATGCTGACAGCCGTGCTTTTGTGGCGGCGGAACAGGGTATTGAAGGTCGCACCTTACGCTACATAGAGCAAGGCGACTGGCAGCCTACGGGCTTAGCGAGCGCTCTGAAAGCGGTCATGCGGGCAGCGCTGGCCCCCCATCTTGGCCCAACGGCATTACGTTCTCGCGAGCTGATGCTGGATTTAGCCCGCCGCCGTCATCGTTAGTGAACAACCGTTACTATTGATCGCGATAACGACCTATCGCTGCTTATTGATTGGAGACCCGCTATGCATCCCCCACGGATATTACTCGGCGTTAACATCGACCATATTGCCACGCTGCGTCAGGCCCGTGGCACTCGTTACCCCGACCCGGTTCAGGCAGCGCTGTTGGCGGAAGAAGCTGGAGCCGATGGGATTACCGTCCACCTACGCGAAGACCGCCGCCATATTCAGCCTCGTGACGTGCGCCTGCTGGCGGAGGTGCTCAATACGCGCATGAATCTTGAAATGGCGGTCACCGAAGAGATGCTGGCGCTGGCAGAAGAAGTGCGCCCGGCCCATGTGTGCTTGGTGCCCGAGAAGCGCGAAGAGCTGACCACCGAGGGCGGGTTGGATATCGTCGGCGGTTTTGATCATATCGCCAGTGCTTGCCAGCGTCTCGCTGCGATTGGCTGCGATGTATCGCTGTTTATCGACCCGGATGAAGCACAAATTGATGCGGCCAAGCGCGCAGGCGCGCCTACCATCGAGTTACACACCGGAGCCTATGCAGAGACAAAACCGGGGAGTGCCGAGGCCAACGCCGAGTATGACCGCCTCAGCGCGGCGGCGGTACACGCCGTATCTCTGGGCTTGGTGGTCAATGCTGGTCACGGGTTGCACTACCACAATGTGGAAGCCATTGCGGCGCTACCCGGTGTTAATGAACTGAACATTGGCCACGCGATCATTGCCCGTGCGCTGTTTGTCGGCTTGAAAGAAGCCGTGCAAGAGATGAAACGACTAATCATTGCCGGGCAAGAAGCGGGCTTAATGGCTGCGCTTGATGCCCATGAGCACGAGCATGACCACGATCACGGCGACAGTCACCACTGCTGCGGCCATTAACATGATTGTGGGAATTGGCTCGGACATTGCCCGAGTTGAGCGTTTTCGCCAGGCCGTGACGCGTCACGGCCCGCGCTTTGCTCAGCGTATCTTAGGGCCCGACGAACAGGCGGTGTGGCAGGAGAAGGGACAAGCAGTCGCCTATCTTGCCAAGCGCTTTGCGGCGAAAGAGGCTTTTGTGAAAGCCCTGGGCCTTGGGCTTCGCCAGGGGATGCAGTGGGGCGATATTCAGGTAATCAATGATGCCCTGGGGAAGCCCAGCCTTAAACTGAGCGGTGAAGCGCAGCGGCGGTTCACCGCCAGCGGGGCGACCGCCGCGCATATTACGCTGAGTGATGAAGCCGACTACGCCGTCGCCTTTGTGGTGTTAGAGAACTAACCAGCTGCCCCCGATGGGGCAGTTAGTTCACCAGCGAAGCTCGCTCTTGGCTAAGGCGCGTCATGGCGACGTATAGCTCGTCAAGCAGTGCCTCTACATGGCGTAGGCCACTGGTACGCAGGCGCGTTTCTAGGGTTTCCACCAACAGGGCTAGTTCTGGTGCGCCGCAGTAGCGGCTGGCTCCGTTTAGTCCATGCACCCAGTCCAGTAGCGCCGTTAGATCGCCTGCCTGAAAGGCGTCGCGTATCTGCTGCTCGCTCTCCGGCAGGCTGTCAATGAGCCGTACCAGTTGCTGCTTGGCTAAGGTCTCCCTGCCTCCTGCCAAGCGTGCACCTAGCATCAAATCGACCGCTGGCAGCGAGCTAGGGGGAGCGGTGGGAACCTGTGACTGACGAGTGGAAGCTGCTTCAGTAGGGGCTGCTTTTCGTGGTGCAATTCCTAAAAAGCGCTGCAACAGCTGTTGTAGCTGGGCATCGTCGATGGGTTTGATCAGCACATCATCCAGCCCTTCGGCCAGCCACTGCTGTCGTTCAGTGCTCAGTACATGGGCCGTCACGGCAATAATAGGGCAGCGCGCCCAGCTATTATTGATACGCCGCAGCGCTTGTGTGGCCTGTATGCCGTCCATCCCCGGCATGCGGATATCCATCAATACCATATCGGCAATTTGGTGGCGCGCAAACTCCAGTGCTTCTTGGCCGCTTTCTGCTAGCACAATGTGTAGCGTATCGCTCTCCAGCATCGCTTTTAACAGTTCACGGTTTGACGAGTTATCGTCGACAATCAAAATTGTTAGGCGAGGGGCAAGCGGCGGTTTGCTGACTGCTTCACTGGCAAGGGGGAGTGGTTGCAGTTGCAGCAACTGACGCAGGGTGGTCACAAGCTGCGTCCGAGTAAACGGTTTGCACAGCATTTCGCCGCCGTAGGGAAATTCCCACGTGGGTAGGTCAAAGCTAGTAGTATTCGCCAGAATAATGACCGGGCAGGGAGTTTGCGCAATCACGGACTGCCAGTACGCTTTGCGATCACCTTCAAAGTCACTCTGCGCCAGACATAGCATCAGCAGCGATTCATTGCCGGCATTAATAAACGAGACTGGGCGCGCGCCCCAGCGTACTAGTAAATGCTCTAGCACATGGCGAGTGGGTGGGTGCGTTTCGTGAAGGCGAATAGTGGGGTTATCTAGCGTCAGCTCCGGCGGGCGCTCAGCCGCCTGGTGTGCCAGAAGAGGCAGGGTAAATGAGAAAGTCGACCCCTTACCCAGTTCGCTTTCTACCGTAATCTCCCCACCCATCCGCTGAATAAGCTGGCGGCAAATGGTCAGCCCTAAACCGCTGCCGCCGAACTGGCGAGAGTGACTCGGTTCGGCTTGTGAGAACGCGCTAAAGAGCTGCTGCTGGTGCTCATCGCTTAAACCAATGCCGGTATCGCTCACGCTAATATGCAGTATGACATGCTGACCCTCTTGGCTATCCAGCATAACGCGAATGATGATCTCGCCTTCGTTGGTAAATTTTAGTGCGTTGCCTAGCAGATTGTTCAACACTTGATGAATGCGTAACGGGTCGCCGCATAAGGGAGTCGGCACATCGTCATATACCATGGCGACCAAGTGCAGCTGCTTGCGCTGTGCTTCAGGGGCGTGCAAGCCAATAATTTCGTCAACCAGGGCAACAATATCGACATCGACCTCTTCCAGAGTCAGCCGGTCGGCTTCCAGTTTGGAGAAGTCCAAGACATCATTCACCAGCATCAGTAGGTTATCGCAGGCGCGGCGAACGTGCTCCAGCCACTCTTCTTGCCGGGTGTCGAGGGATGAACGGCCCAGCAAGCGGCAAAAACCAATAATGCCGTTGAGCGGTGTGCGGATCTCGTGGCTCATATTGGCCAGAAATTCGGATTTAACAGCATTGGCGCGCAGCGCGCTGCGGTGAGCAAGGTCTAGCTTGATATTCTGCTCTTCGATGGTTTCCATCGACTCCTGCAGCTCACTGGTGGCCTGCTCAATCTGGCTCTGCATATCCCGCTGGGCCTGCTGGAAATGTTCGGCTAAACGGTTGATATGATCGGCCAGCTGCTTTAGCTCGGTGGGCTTGGCCGATGATATTAGCAAGCTGTAGTCGCCACGCGACAGGCGATAAAGTGCCTGGTTAGCCTCTTCGATTGGACGGGTAGCATAGCGGCTAATGGCAAATGCGATTAAAAATAGCAGTAACCCCAGCAACATACCGCCAAGGCTCAGGCTTGCAATAAGCTTATAGCGCTCAAGCGTTA
The DNA here is from genome assembly GCF_056857535.1 of Vreelandella sp. L-25. Lineage (NCBI taxonomy): Bacteria > Pseudomonadati > Pseudomonadota > Gammaproteobacteria > Oceanospirillales > Halomonadaceae > Vreelandella > Vreelandella sp. L-25. The sequence continues at coordinate 131,832 of NZ_JBSXNH010000084.1, read as the reverse complement.
GGGTGCGGGTATCCATCTCAGCCTCTAACCACCCGTTCGTCATGCGCAGGGTGTCGCTGCTGCCCAGCGGCACCCGCAGCCGCCAGGCGTCCTCTTCCATGGTGATGGCCGTTGCCATTGGCGCATCCAGTCTAGGCGGTGGCATAGAGCTACCTAGCACCAGCAGACGGTTGCCCTGTTCATCAAACAGCGTCACGGCTCGCAGCCCGCGATGCTCCAACAGCTGCCTAGCGAGCTTTTCAAGGCGCTGTAAATCCCCGTCGGCCATGGCATCGCCTAAGCTGGGAGCCATCAACTCACCAGCGCTGATTAAGCGCTCTTTAAGCTCGTCGCGTCCTCCCAGGTCGCTCTGGATAACAAGCAATATTGCCATAACGGCGTAGACCAACAGTGGGAAACCAAGCAGAGCAAACAGCAGGCGCGTGTTTAATGACATGAAAGAAGCTCGTTGAATCTAGTAGGTTGCCTGTCCAGTCACAGGCAGCACCGATATAATGCAGCATAACGGTTACGATAAGGAATGTTCGATGAATTATCCCACGCTTGAAGATGTGGTCGGCAATACGCCCTTGGTTCGCTTGAAGCGAATTACCGCTGGGAAGAACAATACGCTGCTTGCCAAACTCGAAGGCAATAACCCCGCGGGCTCGGTGAAAGATCGTCCCGCGCTCTCTATGCTGAGTGAAGCGGAAGCTCGTGGGGAAATTTCCCCAGGGGATACGTTAATTGAGGCGACTTCCGGCAATACCGGCATTGCGCTTGCTATGGCGGCGGCTCTAAAAGGGTACAACATGACCCTGATTATGCCGGAAAATGCTTCCGCCGAGCGCAAGCAGGCCATGGCGGCCTACGGCGCTAAGCTGATTACGGCCAGTAAAGAAGGCGGTATGGAAGAGGCTCGTGACATCGCAGATGCCATGATTGCCCGGGGTGAAGGTAAGCCGCTCAATCAGTTTGCTAATCCAGATAACCCGCTGGCGCACTACCGCACTACCGGGCCAGAAATATGGCAGCAAACCGGCGGTGAAGTGACCCACTTTGTGAGCTCAATGGGCACCACGGGCACCATCATGGGCGTGTCGCGCTATCTTAAAGAGCAGAACAGCGCGATTCAGATTGTGGGCTTGCAGCCCGCTGATGGGGCCAGTATCCCCGGCATTCGTCGCTGGCCTAAAGAGTATCTGCCAGCGATTTTTGAAGCGCCGCGCGTGGATACCACCCTGGATATCGGCCAGCAAGAAGCGGAAGCGCATATGCGCCGCCTGGCCCGAGAAGAGGGCATTCTGGCAGGCGTTTCATCTGGCGGAAGCCTAGCGGGTGCGCTGCGCATTGCTGAACAAACCGAAAATGCGGTCATCGTGTTTATTGTCTGTGACCGTGGTGACCGCTACCTCTCCACGGGCTTATTTGCCCCGGAGGTATAGATGGCTATGTTGGGTAAGCGGCGGCCGCCGCGTCCCGCCTCCGGCCACTCCGGGCTGGCGCGCCAGCCAAGCGGCAACGGCAAGGCGGCCAAGAGTGCGGCTACCACTAGCGACTTCTCGGCGCCGCTGGTGATTGAACGGTTAGCCCACGATGGCCGTGGCGTTAGCCATAACCCGGCGGGTAAAACCGTGTTTGTCGACCAAGCGCTACCGGGCGAACAGGTTGAGGTGGCGATACACATCACCCGCAAGCGCTTTGATGAAGCGCATGTGAAAGCGCTGATGACTACCTCGCCCCAGCGGGTGACGCCGCCTTGCAGCCACTTCGGACACTGCGGCGGGTGTGATTTGCAGCATCTGGCGGTGGATGCCCAGCGCGCCCACAAGCGTGAAGTCGTTAGCGAATTAATGGCGCGCCAAGGCATACCGCTTGGCGAGGTGGCGGCGATTTCTGGGCACCAGGAAGGTTACCGCCGACGGGCGCGGCTAGGTGTTAAAGTCGACGCTCAGGGAAGTGTTCGGCTAGGTTTTCGTGCCGCCAACAGCCACCGGCTGGTGGATATCGACCACTGCCATGTATTGGTACCTGCCCTTCAAGCACTGATAGCCCCACTAAAGCAACTGCTTACTGAACTGGATGCACCCCGCGCGGTAGGGCATATTGAACTGCTGGCGACGCCCCAGGCTACGGTGGTGCTGGTCAGGCAGTTAAAAGAGCAGCCGCAGGATTGGCAGCGCTGGCAAGGGTTTGCTGACCAGCACCAAGTGAGATTAGGCGCATGGTTAGGGCGTGAGTCACCGTCCTTGCACTGGCATGGTGCAGAGCCTGTGTTGGAAGAGCGCTTTTCGCTGAGTGCGCTTGGTGTGTCGCCCGCGCAGGAAGACGTTGGTCCTGAACTGGTACTGCAGTTTGCGCCAGGTGACTTTTTGCAGGTAAATGCCGAGGTCAATCAAAAGATGGTGTCTCAGGTGGTAGCATGGTTAACGCCAGTACCTGGGATGCAGCTACTCGACCTGTTTGCCGGGATGGGGAACTTCAGCCTTCCTCTGGCCGCTGCAGGCGCCAGCGTGCACGTGGTAGAAGGTAACACCGCCATGGTAGAGCGCCTTGGCACTAACGCAGCGCTGAACCAGCTCAATGTGAGCGTTCAGCAGGCAGATCTAAACGATGCAATAGCGGTAAAAACACTGCTTCGCGAGCGTTCGGTGGATGCGTTGGTATTAGATCCCCCACGCAGCGGGGCGGAAGCTATTTGCCAAGCAGTGGGGCGCCATCAGGTGGCGAAGGTGGCCTATATTTCCTGTGACCCGGCCACGCTGGCCAGGGATGCGGCACACCTTGTGCATGCGGGATATCGCGTCAAGCAAGTCACAGTGGCAGATATGTTTCTGCACACTGCCCACATGGAAACGCTGATGCTGTTTGAATATGCGGGCTAGCCTGCCCTTTGCAGCGAGCATTGGTGGCGGCGGTGTGGAGGCCGTCACCCAGAAAGGATGAGTGAACGTCATGGTGAAAGTGCGTGAAGACCAACCGCTGACAGAAAGCGGAAAGGTGGACATACAACAATGGTTAACGCGCCTTCAAGAAGATGTGCGCCTACGTGAACCCGAGCGTTTGCAGGAAGCCTGCGAGCTTGCCGAGCAGTTAGATCGGGAAGCGCCTCGAACCCATCGCGTGTGGCTGTCGCCCGGCTCCAGCTTCCGCATGGGGCTTGAGATGGCGGACATCCTCGCCGACCTGAAGCTCGACCAGCCAGCGCTAGAGGCGGCCGTGCTTTACCGCGCCGTGCGGGAAGGGCTGCTGAGCCTGGAGGCGGTGACCAAACGCTTTGGGGATGAAGTGGCGAAGCTGATCGACGGTGTGCTGCAAATGGCCGCCATTAGCTACCCGTTGGCACCCAACCATGGCATGAGCCAGTACAACCAGCAGGAAAACCTGCGCAAAATGCTGGTGAATATGGTGGGCGACGTGCGCGTTGCCCTGATCAAAATTGCCGAGCGCACCTGTGCGCTGCGCCAAGTCAAAGACGCTCCCCGTGAGAAATGCTTACAGGTCGCCAGGGAAGTAGCGGATATCTACGCACCGCTGGCCCACCGCCTGGGCATTGGCCAGATCAAATGGGAGCTAGAAGACCTCTCGTTTCGCTACCTGCACGAGGATGAGTACAAGGCTATCGCCAAGCTATTGGCGGAGAAGCGCCTGGACCGCGACCGCTATATTCACGACGTCGTCGAAACCCTCAAAAGCCTGATGGAAGCGCAACACATTCACCGTTACGACGTGAGTGGTCGAGCCAAGCACATCTACTCCATCTGGCGCAAAATGAAACGCAAACGGATCGACTTCTCGCAAGTGCACGATGTACGCGCCGTGCGTATTCTGGTGCCGGAAGTCACCGACTGCTACACCGTACTGGGGATTGTCCACTCCCGCTGGCACCACGTTCCCAACGAGTTTGACGACTACATTGCCAACCCCAAGAAAAACGGCTACCAGTCGCTGCATACGGCGGTACTCGGGCCGGAAAACAAGGTGCTGGAGATTCAGATCCGCACTTTTGCCATGCACGACGAGGCAGAGCTTGGGGTGTGTGCCCACTGGCGCTATAAAGGCCACGATACCAACGCCAAGAGCCGCAGCTACGAAGAGAAAATCGCCTGGCTGCGCCAAGTATTGGAGTGGCAGGACGAAGTGGGCGGCTTTGGCGACCTGCGCGAAGGCCTCTCCAGCGATGTCGCCCCAGACCGCATCTACGTTTTTACCCCCGATGGGCACGTCATCGACCTGCCGCGTATCGCCACGCCGATCGATTTTGCTTACCGGGTGCATACCGAAATTGGCCACCTTTGCAGGGGAGCCAAGGTTAACGGCCGTATCGTACCGCTGACCTACAAGCTCAAAACCGGCCAGCAGATCGAGATTCTTACTGCCACCAAAGGCGGCCCCAGCCGTGACTGGCTCAACCCCAGCTTAGGTTACGTGCGCACCTCCCGCGCCCGGGCAAAAATCCAGGCGTGGTTCAAGCACCAGGCCCGCGACCAAAACCTGCATGAAGGTCGGGTACTTTTTGAGCGCGAAATGCGCCGCTTGGATGTGGAAGGGCTGGACCTGACCAAGCTCGCCAAGGCCGTTAATTACCAAAACGCCGACGATATGTACGCGGCGCTGGGGGCTGGCGACCTGCGTATTGGGCAAGTGCTGCACCAGGCCCAACAGCTGTTTGGTGAAACCGACGACCAGGAGCAGCTCGACCGCCTATTGGCAAAACCACGCCGCCAGCCCAGCAAGGCGACCCAAAGCGATATCACCGTGCTGGGGGTGGGCAATCTGAAAACCAGCATGGCCAACTGCTGCCGCCCGGTGCCCGGTGAGCCTATTGTGGGCTTTATTACCCAGGGGCGCGGCGTGACCGTCCACCGCCAGGATTGCTCCAACATTCTCCAATTGCGTATGGAAGAGCCCCAGCGCATTATCGAGGTGGAGTGGGGCGAGCGGGCACACACTCGCTACCCGGTGACCATCGAGATTCAAGCCTGGGACCGCTCCGGCCTGCTGCGCGATGTGACCGGTCTCTTGGGTAATGAAAAGGTCAATGTGTTAGCGGTCAACACGCTTACGGATACCGACGAGGGCATCGCCCGACTGAGGATTACCCTGGAAGTCGATGGCCTTGAATCCCTGGGCAGGCTGTTCTCGCGTATTCAGCAGTTGCCCAACGTGACCGAAGTGCGTCGCCTGCGTAACGCCGATCCCGAGAAAAGTGCCCGTAAAGGAGGGGCCTGATGCGTCATACCCTGGAGGATTTGCTCACCCTAATGGCCGTGCTGCGCGACCGGGAGCAGGGCTGCCCGTGGGATATCCAGCAGGATTGGGACAGCATCGTGCCCCACACCCTGGAAGAGGCTTACGAAGTGGCCGACGCCATCGAGCGTCGCGCCTTCGATGAACTGCCCGGCGAGCTCGGCGACCTGCTTTTTCAAGTGGTCTATTACGCCCAATTTGGCGCAGAAGAGCAGCGCTTCGATTTTCACGATATCGTCGATACGCTGACCGCCAAGATGCTGCGCCGTCATCCCCATGTGTTCCCAGACGGAACGCTGGCGTCCCGTCGCCCGACCGGCGTGAGTGCCGATGAAGTAAAGACCCAGCAGGTGAATAGCCGCTGGGAAGCGCTCAAAGCCGACGAACGCGCCAAGCGTGCTACGCAACCTCCTTCGGTGCTGGACGATGTACCCCGAACGCTGCCTGCGTTAAGCCGCGCCGCCAAGCTCTCGAAGCGGGCCGCCCGCGTAGGCTTTGATTGGTCGAATGCCGAGGGCGTACTGGCCAAAATTCGCGAGGAACTGGAGGAGGTCGAAGAGGCGCTGGCGGCGGGGGATCGTCAGCACGCCCAGGAGGAGGTCGGCGACCTGCTGTTTGCCGTCACCAATTTAGCGCGCACGTTGGGTGCCGATCCCGAACAGTGCTTGCGCCGTACCAACGCAAAATTCGAACGTCGCTTTCGCTTTGTCGAGCGCGCGCTTGCTGAATCAGAGCGCCCTGTGAACGAGGCCTCGCTGGATGAGATGGAAAGTCACTGGCAAGCCGCGAAAGCACAAGAACAACGCTAATGTCACCACCTATCAACGCGACCCCGCAAGGAGGCCACGCCAATGAGTCATGATCTACACGAATCACTGCGCGATAACGTGCGTATTCTGGGGGACAGTCTTGGGCGTACCATCGCCGATGACTTAGGCCAGTCGTTTGTCGATAAGATTGAAACCATTCGTGCCCACGCCAAGCGCGGTCGCCAGGGCGACTCGCTTCAACAGCGCCAGCTCATCGAGTATTTGCGTCAGCTACCCGAGCGGGACCTGCTCCCGGTGACCCGCGCATTCAACCAGTTCTTGAATTTGGCCAATATCGCCGAGCAGCACTACCGGGCACGGTTCCGTCGGGTGGAGGATTACAAACCCGGTTCGCAGCCCGCGCTAGGGGAGCTCTTGGGGCGCGCTCAGCAGGCCGGTAACTCGCCCCGCAAGCTGGTGGAAACCCTGGCTAATATGCGCGTCGAGCTCGTACTGACCGCTCACCCCACCGAGGTCATCCGTCGTACGCTGATCCAAAAATACGATGCGATCGATGAGTGCTTGACTGCGATCGAAAGCTCCGAGGATTACCCCGAACGCGGCGCCCGCGCCCAAGGCCGCTTGGAAGAGCTGATTAGTCAGGCGTGGCATACCGACGAGATTCGTCACGAACGCCCAACGCCGGTGGATGAGGCGAAGTGGGGCTTTGCGGTGATCGAGAACTCGCTGTGGCAGGCGGTGCCGGATTTCCACCGCGACCTGGATAACCTGCTGCTGGACACTGCGGGCGAGCGCCTGCCGCTGGATGCCGCGCCGATTCGCTACGCCTCCTGGATGGGTGGCGACCGCGACGGCAACCCGAATGTCACCGCCAAAGTCACCCAGGAAGTGCTGCTGCTAGGCCGCTGGATGGCAGCGGATCTCTATCTGCGCGATTTAGAACAGCTCAAAACCGAGCTCTCCATGTGGAAAGCCAACAGCGCCCTAAAAGCCGAAGTGGGCGATGTGGCGGAACCCTACCGGGAGCTGCTCAAACGGTTACTAACCAAAATGGAAGCCACCCGCGACTGGGCAAAAGCGCAGCTGGATGGCCGCAACTACGATGGCGGGCCGATTATTGAAACCCGCGACCAAATTTACGCGCCGCTGCTGGCCTGCTACCGCTCGCTGTGCGACGTGGGGCTGGATACCATTGCCAACGGTGCGCTGCTGGATACCCTGCGCCGCGTGGCCGTGTTCGGCGTCACGCTGACCAAGCTCGACCTTCGCCAGGAAGCCAGCCGCCACGCCCAAGTAATGGAAGAACTCACCAGCTCCCTGGGGCTAGGCCATTACCAGGAGTGGAGCGAAACCCAGCGTCAGGAGTTTTTGCTGGCGGAGCTTGAGTCTCGCCGCCCGCTGATTCCCCGCCGCTGGGAGTGTTCGGCAGAGTCCCGGGAAGTCATCGATACCTTCAAGGTGATCGCCCAGGAGCACGCGGAAGCGCTGGGTACTTACATTATCTCCATGGCCGCCGAGCCCTCTGATGTGCTCACCGTGGCACTGTTGATGAAGGAAGTGGGTGGGCAAGTAACGCTGCCCATCGCGCCGCTGTTCGAGACCCTCAACGACCTGGACCACGCGGGGGATGTGGTTGATCAGCTGCTGGCGCTGCCGGGCTACCGCGCCCTGACGAAAGACCGCCAAGAAGTGATGATCGGCTACTCCGACTCCGCCAAAGATGCCGGTCAGCTCGCCGCCGCTTGGGCACAGTACCGCGCCCAGGAAGCGCTGGTGAACGTGTGTGAGAAACATGGTGTGGACCTAACGCTGTTCCACGGCCGTGGCGGCACCGTTGGCCGTGGTGGCGGCCCGGCTCACGCGGCGATTCTGTCTCAGCCGCCTGGCTCCGTGAACGGCAGCCTGCGGGTGACCGAGCAGGGCGAGATGATTCGCTTTAAGTTCGGCCAGCCGGATATCGCGCTGCGTTCCATGGAGATCTACGCCTGTGCGGTGCTGGAAGCCACGCTATTGCCACCGCCCGCGCCGGAACCCCACTGGCGCGAAGAGATGGATCAACTGGCCAAGGTGGCCCATGCGGCTTACGTGGGTGTTGTACGGGAAGATCCCGACTTCGTCCCCTATTTCCGTGCGGTGACGCCGGAGGGCGCGCTGGGTAGGCTGCCGCTAGGCTCGCGGCCCACCAAGCGCCGTCAGGATGGTGGCGTAGAAACCCTGCGGGCGATCCCCTGGATTTTTGCCTGGACGCAGATCCGCCTGATGCTGCCCGCTTGGCTTGGCAGTGGCGAAGCCTTCTCCCGCCGTCTGGAGCAGCCCGGCGGCCGTGAAGTGCTGCAAGAAATGCGCACCCAGTGGCCCTTCTTTGGCACCTACCTGGATATGTTAGAGATGCTGCTAGCCAAAGCAGACGTGGCGATTGCCGCCTACTACGAGCACCGCTTGGTGGACGAGCCGTCGCTAAAAGCGCTGGGCAAAAAACTCCGTGAGCGCTTCGAGCGTCTGGAAGACGTGGTGTTAGATATCCTGCAGCAGGAGAAACTGCTGGAGAACACGCCACTGATTCGTCAGGCGATTGACGTGCGCAACCCCTACATCGACCCGCTGCATGGCCTGCAAGCCGAGCTTTTGCAGCGTAACCGGGATGCTGATGGGGCGATTAGCCCAGATCTCTCCCGCGCGTTAATGGTCACCATGGCGGGTATTGCGGCTGGCCTGCGTAACACCGGCTAAGCTGAAGACAGCCCACCAGCGCCGCTACCGATGGGTGGCGGCGCTTTTCTTTATGTCCAGTGTTGGAGGCAGAAACATGACCACAGACGCTCAGGCCGTGCTGGCATTCTGGTTTCAGGAGTTGTCGCCAGCCCAGTGGTTTAAGAAAGATGCCCAAATCGACCAACAGATTATCGATCGCTTTGGGCGCTACCCGCATCGCAATGCGGTCTTGGGCAGAGCCTCGACTCCGGAAGAGGTCGAGTTCCTCAAGCAGCCCGGCTCCTCTTTTTAACGTTTATTTAGGCTATATGGCGATTTATGTCGTTACGAAAATCTACCCGTATCAATAAATACATCAGCGAAAGCGGCCTCTGCTCCCGCCGGGAGGCGGACCGCTTTGTCGAGCAGGGCAATGTGTGGATCAACGGCCGCCGGGCAACCACTGGTGACCAAGTGGTCGCGGGGGATCGGGTAAAGGTCAACGGCCAGGAGATTGAGCCGCAGGAAGAGGAGGATTTAGTACTGATCGCGCTCAACAAACCGGTGGGGATTGTCAGCACCACGGAGTCGGCAGAAAAAGACAATATCGTTGAGTTTGTGAAGCACGGCACGCGTATTTTCCCCATTGGGCGCTTAGATAAAGACTCCCAGGGGTTGATCTTTCTCACCAACAACGGCGACTTGGTCAACAAAATCCTGCGCGCCAACAACAACCACGAAAAAGAGTACGTGGTGACGGTCGATAAACCGATCACCAACGAGTTTATTGCCGGTATACAGGGCGGCGTGCCGATCCTTGGGCAGATGACCAAAAAGTGTCAGGTGGTTAAAGAGTCCACCTTTGTGTTCAATATCACGCTAGTGCAGGGGCTCAACCGCCAAATTCGCCGTATGTGCGAATACTTTGGCTACGAAGTGACGCAACTGGTACGTACGCGCATCATGAACGTCTCGCTGAAAGGGCTGGCGCTGGGGGATTGGCGTGACCTGACGCCCAAAGAGATCGAGACCATTGTTGCCCTCACCGAAACCTCAGATGTAGCGCCTGAGAAGAAAACATCTGAGAAGAAAGCACCTGAGAAGAAAAAAATCGCCCGACCCAACTACAGCGGCGGTAGAAGTAGCGCGCAGGATAAAAAGACGGCAGCAAAACGGGCCTCTTCAGGTGCCGGCGCGGGTAACAAAGCCCGCAAGGATCCCAAGGCAAAAGGGGCCGCTGCTGGTAAGTCAGGCGGCAAAGGAGCAGTGTCAGCGGGAAGACCGGCCACTAAAGGAAAGGGGAGGCCCGGGAGCCACTCTAGCGGCAAACCGGGCGCGCGTAAGGGCGCGATAAAGGGCGGACGCCCCAGCGGGGGTAAAGCTGCCTCCGGTAAGCCGCCTTCCCGGCGCAAGTAGTTCTCCATGACAGAGATGCCAACTTATATGAGTTACCTACTGGCGTGGTATGCGACGGCCAGCGTGATTACCTACGTTCTCTATGCGTGGGATAAGCGGGCCGCGATTAAACAGCGCCAGCGGGTGAGTGAGAAAACGCTGCACTGGCTGGCGCTGCTAGGCGGTTGGCCGGGGGCATGGTGCGCGCAGCAGCAGCTGCGCCACAAGACCCAAAAAACCAGCTTTCGACGCGTTTATTGGGCCACGGTGCTGCTCAATATTGCAGTGTTAGGTGGTCTTGTCGCGGTTATGCCACTGCGTTAGGGGCAAATAGGAAGTTAGCGATGAGCTCTTTGCCGCCCTCGGTGGCAAACGACTCCGGGTGAAACTGAATGCCGTGAATTGGGTAGTCACGGTGCTTTACGCCCATCAGCTCAAATTCACCCGCTGCCTGCCAGCGGCCGCGCTCAGCAAAGTTGTCGGCGGTGAGTGCACCTACTGTGGCGGTCACTTCTAGGCACTCTGGAAGTGTCGCCGCATCGGCAATCAGTGAGTGGTAGCGCATCACTTCAAGCTGGTCGGGCACGCCGTTGAATACCGATTGGTTATTGTGATTAATGGGGCTGATTTTACCGTGCATTGGCAGCGGCGCTTTGACCACCTTGCCGCCAAACACATGCACAATCCCTTGCATGCCTAAGCAAACCCCCAGCAGTGGCGTGGTTTTGCCCAGCTTCTCAATCACCTCGGCACATACGCCAAAGTAGCGCGGGTCATCCGGCGAGCCTGGGCCAGGCGAGATAATAATGCGATCCGGCGCCATGGCTTCAATCGCTTTAAAATCAATCTGGTTATTGCGCTTCACCATGATCTCAAAATGAGGCAGCTCGCCGCGATTCTTCTCCGTGGTCAGAATCTCACCAATAAACTGGTAAAGGTTATAGGTGAAGGAGTCGTAGTTATCGATGATCAGCACCTTCATGCGGGGCTCTCCGTTTCCGTATCCATAAAGGGGGCCAAGGCCTTGCGAGTGCCGGCGAATTTGCGGCGAATCTCTTCGTATTCATCCTCGGCGTTGCTGTCGTACACGTTGCCGCCGCAGGTTTGTACGTAGGCGCGCTCGCCGTTGACAAACACCGTACGGATCGGGATCGCAAAGGTGCAGTCGCCGTTGAAAGAGAACTGGCCCACCGCGCCGCCGTAGGGGCCGCGCCCATCGGTTTCTAGGTCATCGATGATTTTCATCGCTTCGATTTTAGGTGCGCCGGTTAGCGTGCCCGCCGGGAAGTTGCTGGCCAGCGCGGTGAACATGTCTTCGCCTTCGGCAATGATTCCGACGATCTCACTAGAGATATGCTGAACGTGGCTGAAGCGCTTGATATCCATTAGGCTGCGTACTTTCACCGTGCCAAACTGGGCCACTCGGCCAATATCGTTGCGGTGCAGGTCCACAATCATATTGTGCTCGGCGATCTCTTTGGGGTCGTTGAGCAGCGCGCGGGCAAGCTGGGTATCTTCCTGGGGCGTTTGGCCGCGCAGGGTAGTGCCTGCCAGCGGGAACGTCTCCATCTCGCCCTGGCGCAGGCGGAACAGCAGCTCGGGGCTCGCGCCAATCAGCTTCTGTTCGCCAAACTTCACGTAGTACATCTGCGGCGAGGGGTTGATGGTACGCAGCTGCTCGTAAAGCGCCAGGGTGTCGCCCTGAATGCGAAAACGCTTTTTAAAGCCCACTTCGCACTGAAAAACTTTGCCGTCGATGATGTCCTGCTTCACCTTGGCGACCGCTTCGGCGTGCTCGGCTTTGCTCATGGTGTCGCCCAGCGCTGTAATGTGCAGCGGGCCTGCGGGTTCGTCGTCGGCGTCGATCAGCGTCTGCAGAAACTCGTAGCGGCTATTGTCGTAGTAGAAGTAGGTGACTTCCCCGGTCATCTTGTCGAGGATCAAGCCGTCTTTATACAGCCCAAAGCGGAACGTATCGAAGTCGTCGCTGGCTTTCAGCGTCAGCGACGGCTCGAAGTACTGCATGGCGTCGTAGCCCAGGTAACCGCTTAATCCGCCCGCGTATTTGCGTGAAATAATATTTTGCGGGATCAGGCTGCGCAGCAGCTCGTAGGGATTGTCGCTCTGGTAATGCTTGGCATCGCCGTCGCGGTTTTCAATGGTCAGCGTGGTGCCATTGGCGTAGAGCGTGTACTCGGGGTCGAAACCAATGATCGAGTGGCGCGCCATGTGGCTATCTTCGCCCAGCGACTCCAGCATGTAGCAGGTATCGAAGTGCCGCTCGATTTTTTGAAATAGGGCAAAGAAGTCGCAGTCCGCCGCCAGGGTAACGTAGTGGGGCTTGCGGGGCAGGGTAAACGGCTGTGGGCCTGCCGCAGCGGCCGTATCGGTAGTGCTCATAAGTGATCATTCCGTGAAGAGGCTAACATCGTCAGCGCGCGTGATCCGCGTGACACGGTCGCAATACCCACGCCTAGGGTTTCGGCAATTTTGCGGTGGGGCACGCCATCGCGCAGCAGCTTAAAAATCTGTAGGCGTTTGCTGATTTCTTGGTACTCTGCTGGTGTCAGAAGGCTTGCCAGCGCAGCGTCCATGGCCTCGGGGGTCTCGATGGCCACCAGATGGCGTACCAGCTCAGTCTGATAGTGTGACGGAGAGAGGGGCATGAGTGAGTCACCAGCGGTCGATGTAATCCGTGTTAATGTACTAGTACGATAGTACATTAACACGGATAAACGCCGAGTCAAGAGACATCTCGGCTGGCAGCATCGAAAACTGGGATTAAAACGGCAGGTGTAGCGAAGCGCTGAGCATATTGAGGTGGCTGAGCGTGGCTGCATCGATACGCTCGTACTCGAAACGGCTGATCAACCGGTTGATGGTCATGGTGGCGCCGAAGCCTTGCAGTAGCGCCGTGCCGCCATCATCGGCCTGGGGCTGGTACGCTTCACCACGCCACTCGGTGAAGCCGGACTTGGCATAAATGCTGACGGCGCCCATGCGCACGCCTGCCACCAAGGCGCCACCCAGGCTCAGGGTGTCCATGAGCAGCGGGTTCATCTGGGAAGTAATGGGGACTTCTTCACTTTCGCGATAGGCGATCTCGGCACCGATATCCAGCCGGGGCAGCTGTTCGGGGCTGAATCCCGCGGTCAGCCGAAAGCCGGTGGTGTTGGTGTCCAGGCTGCTCAGGTCGCTGCCTTCCAGCACCACACCGTTATCGAGGCGCATCCATTCGCTATTGGGGGCTGCATAGGAGAGAGCAGGAGCGTCATCATCGGCCAAGGTGGCTTCTAGGGGTAGGAGCGTGCCGAACAGACTCAAGAGCAGGGTGCTTGCCAAGCGGTTCATTGGCGTTCCTCTTGTCCTTTCTTGTTGACGTTATCCCTAACAGACTAGCAACGGGCGCTGATTTCCACCACGTTAATTGCACCATTCGCCAAGTTTTCCAATAAATGTTTACCCATGCACATAAACCGTTCGCCAAACACCCACTGCGGGGAGAGCACACCGGTACGCGGGGCCTGCTCTTTTTGACGCTGGCGCTGGCGCCATTTAAGCGCGGTGTGGCTCCAGTCTTCGCAGTGTCGAATATCGAAGCCCGCCGTTTGCAGTCGCTGTGTCAATGCCGCCAACGTCAGCAAATGCGAGTGTGTCGGCCCTTCTGCCCAGGGCACCGGAAAACGCAGTGCCTCGCAGTGAGGGCCGCTGACCACCTCATGCATCACCAGCTGCCCGCCGGGGCGCAGCACGCGGCGGCACTCGGCCAGTACGCGTGCAGGATCGGGCATATTCATCAGGCTGTGTTGGAACAGCACAGCATCGAAGCTGGCATCACTAAACGGCAGTGCGCAGGCATCTCCCGTCACACAGCGCAGAGTGCCCGCTGATGAATCGTTAGGAGGCTGTGTCATTGCCAGTTCGCTGATGGCTTGATTCAGCACGTTAAAGCGGTGGGTAATATCCAGTCCGGTGAGATGAAAACCCAATGCGGCCCCCTGGCGCATCAATCCCCCCAGCCCTGCGCCAATATCCAGCGCCATAGGGGCGCTCTGATCGAGCAAATCCAAGAGCCTTTTCGATGCGGCGATACCGCCAATATGCAGCTGGTCGAGCGGTGCTAATTGATGCAGCGTGGGGCCATCGGGGTAGTGGGAGCTCAGTTGGTTAAGGATATCCTGGTCGCGCAGCGCTTGATGGTAGTGGTGGGCGAGGGAAGTGGGCATGGGGAACCTCGGTTGGTGCTAACGTCTCAGGATCAGAACAACCCTGGCGAACGCCTCCGCTACGGGTTGTTCTGATCGACAGTTGATCGTTGTAACAGCTTCGATCCCTTTTACTTTTGGTCTTCCAGCCCCAGCTCTTTAATCGAGATTTCGCGCATTTTGAATTTCTGAATTTTGCCGGTCACGGTCATCGGGAACTCATCCACGAACTTGAAGTAGCGCGGGATCTTGAAGTGGGTGATTTTGCCTTTGCAGTATTCGCGCAGGTCTTCCCCGGTAATCTCGCCCGCTGTGCTGTTGAGCTTCACCCAGGCAATCAGCTCTTCGCCGTACTTTTTATCTGGCACGCCGGTGACCTGTACTTCGGAAATCGCCGGGTGAGCGTACAAGAACTCTTCGATCTCTTTCGGGTAGACGTTTTCGCCGCCGCGAATCACCATGTCTTTGATGCGACCGACGATCTGGATGTAGCCCTCGTCATCCATGGTGGCCAAGTCGCCGGTGTGCATCCAGCCTGTCTCGTCGATGGCCTCAGCAGTGGCTTTATCGTTGTTCCAATACTTCAGCATCACGCTGTAGCCACGGGTACACAGCTCGCCGATTTCGCCACGGGGTAGAATGCCGCCGTTGCCGGGGTCGACGATCTTGCTCTCCAGGTGAGGCTGGGTGCGGCCCACGGTGGAAACGCGCTTTTCAATGGTGTCGTTCGCGCCGGTTTGCGTGGAGACCGGGCTGGTTTCGGTCATGCCGTAGGCGATTTGCACGCCCTTCATGTTCATCTTGTTGATGACCTGCTTCATGATCTCTGCTGGGCAAATGGAACCCGCCATAATACCGGTGCGCAGCGTCGAAAAATCGGTGCTGGCGAAATCCGGGTGCTCAAGCTCGGCGATGAACATGGTAGGAACACCATACAACGCAGTGGCTTTCTGCTCATGAACGGCTTTCAGCACTTTGCCGGGGTCGAAGCCTTCATCTGGGTAGATCATCGCCGCGCCGTGGGTCACGCAGCCCAGGTTACCCATCACCATGCCGAAGCAGTGGTAGAGGGGTACCGGGATGACCAAACGGTCTTCGCTGGTAAAGCCCATGCTTTCCGCCACAAAAAAGCCATTGTTCAGGATGTTGTGGTGGGAGAGTGTGGCCCCTTTGGGAAAGCCGGTGGTACCAGAGGTGTACTGGATATTGATCGGATCATCGAACTGCAGCGTGGCCTGTAGGTCGTCCACGTCGGTTTGGCTCACCTTGTCGGCTTCGGCGATGAAATCTGCCCAGCGCCACATGCCGCTGTGCTTGTCGGCGCTTAAATTAATCACGCACTCAAGCTCGGGCAGCTTCTGTGATTTTAGTTGACCTTCCGCGCAGCTGTTGAGTTCTGGCGCCAGCTCGAACAGCATCGCCGTGTAGTCGGAGCTTTTGAATTGGTTGGCGGTGACTAAAAAGCGCGCGCCGGACTGGTTCAGCGCGTACTCCAGCTCGTGGGTTCGGTAAGACGGGTTGATGTTCACGAGAATTGCGCCAATTTTGGCGGTGGCAAACTGGGCCAACGTCCACTCGCTGCAGTTGGGTGCCCAAATGCCCACGCGGTCGCCTTTTTGTACACCAATCGCGAGCAGGGCGCGGGCGCAGCGGTTCACTTCCTGCTGAAGCTCGCGGTAGCTCCAGTGAATATTCTGGTGTAGCGCTATCAACGCATCGTTATCCGGGTGCTGGGCGGCAATTTGGTCGAATTTATCGCCAATGGTCATGCCCAACAGCGGCTTTTCTGCGGTGCTGCTGGTGTAGCTGGGCAAGGTTGCAGGTGATGCCATGGTGAGTCTCCGATGTCTTTTTCTTATCTGAACGGGAAGTGACGCATTTTTAATTATTAGGTTGTTTGGGTGGCGTTATGCTTTGCTGCTTTTGGCACACCCTTTGGCGAGTGCCACTTTGGCACTGGGTTGACGGCCAAGCTGCTGAGTGATCCAGTAGCCGGTATCGATCACTGCCTGAAGGTCGATGCCGGTATCGATGCCCAGCCCTTCCAATAAATAGAGCACGTCTTCGGTGGCCACGTTGCCCGATGCGCCCTTAGCGTAGGGGCAGCCACCCAGGCCTGCCGTGGCGGCATCAATCACGCTCACGCCTTCTTCCAGTACGGCGTACAGGTTGGCAATCGCCATGCCGTAAGTGTCGTGAAAATGAGCGGCCAGTTTCTCAATCGGCACCTGCTGGCGAGTGGCTTCGATCATCCGCTTAGCGGCCAGCGGGGTCCCCACGCCAATGGTGTCGCCCAGGGAAACTTCATAGCAGCCCATCTCATACAGCGCTTTGGCGACATCCGCTACTTTATGGGGGGCAATGTCGCCCTCGTAAGGGCAGCCCAGCACGCAGGAGACGTAGCCCCGCACCCTCACGCCTACCTCGTTGGCGCGGGCAAGCACCGGCTCAAAGCGCGCCAGCGACTCGGCAATCGAGCAGTTGATGTTCTTCTGGGAGAACGCTTCCGATGCCGCACCGAATACCGCGACTTCCTCAACGCCTGCCTCCAGGGCGCCTTCTAACCCTTTGAGGTTAGGCGTTAGCGCGGAATACACCACGCCGTGCTGGCGCTGAATGCCGCGCATCACCTCAGCGGCATCGCCCATTTGCGGCACCCACTTGGGCGAGACAAAGCTGGCCGCTTCAATGTGGCGAATGCCCGCATTTGCCAGCCGCTCAATCAGCTCGATTTTGGTGGCGGTGGGCACCATGGTGCCCGGCTCGTTCTGCAGCCCGTCGCGGGGGGCCATTTCAAATAGCTTGATAGACGTAGGCAGTGCCATGTGTGGCTCCTATTCGCTGGGGGCAAAGTCGAGCAGCACAGCGCCCTGGCTTACCGTATCGCCTGCCTGGAAGTGGAAGGTCTCTACGCTGCCATCGGCGGGGGCGGTCATGGTGTGCTCCATCTTCATGGCTTCCATCACCATCAGCGGCATGCCTTTCTCCACCGATACACCGGGTTCCACCAGCAGCGCGACCACCGTGCCGTGCATGGGCGCGGTGAGGGTGGATTCCGCTTCGTGGTGGCCGTGGTCGATGGCGTCGATGCGCCGCCAGAACAGGCGGATTTCACCGCTGGGTTCGGCCATCACCACTACATGACCAGCTTTATACGCCTGTAAGCGGCGGCGGTGACCGTTGAGCGTGACGGCCACGGCATCGCCTTCCAGCGGCTGTAGACTGGCAGTCAGTGTGCTGTTGCCAATGGTGACCTGCCACTGGGTATCCAAGGTGGCGCGCTTGCCCTCTACCACGACCACTGCGCTGTCATTATCCGCGGCTTGAGCGCTTGCCGGGTCACACAGCGCAATGCGAATGGTGTGCGGCGCGTTCAGTCGGAAACCATCGTGGCGGCCCCAAGGGGAGTCGCTTTCGCACTCCTGGGCTAATTGATGCAAACCAATCAGCGCGGCGCTGGCATAGTCTTCTGTAGAAAACTGACGCGGAGCAAACAGGGTCGCTTCGTTGCGCTCGATAAAGCGGGTATCCAGCTCGACGTTCTTAAAGCCAGGGTGATTGGCTAAGCGCTGCAAGAAGGCGCGGTTGGTGACCACGCCCTGCACATCCAGCGCTGCCAGCGCCCGGTTGAGGGTGGCTAGCGCAGCGTCGCGGTCAACGCCATGCACAATCAGCTTGGCGAGCATCGGGTCGTAGTGCATCGACACCGTATCGCCGCTCTCCACGCCGCTATCCAATCGCACTTGATCAGCGCCTAGCCCTGCGCCTTCCAAGTCCAGCGCGAAGCGGGTGAGCAGGCCAGTGGCGGGCAAGAAGTCCTGCTCCGGGTCTTCGGCGTAAATGCGTGCTTCGAAACTGTGGCCGGTAATGGTCAGCTCGTCCTGGCGGCAGGGCAGCGGCTCGCCCATAGCGACTCTTAGTTGCCACTCCACCAGGTCTTGGCCGGTAATCATCTCGGTAACGGGATGCTCGACCTGCAGGCGGGTGTTCATCTCCATGAAATAGAAAGCGCCGTCCTGACCTGGTGAAGAGTCCAGCAGAAACTCCACCGTGCCCGCACCCACGTAGCCAATCTCCTGGGCGGCGCGAACGGCGGCATCACCCATGGCGGCGCGCAGTTCAGGCGTCATGCCGGGGGCAGGGGCTTCTTCGATGACTTTCTGATGGCGGCGCTGCACGCTGCAGTCCCGCTCGAACAGGTACACGCCGTTGCCGTAGCGGTCGCAGAACACCTGTACTTCCACATGGCGGGGCTGTACCAGATACTTCTCGATCAGCATGCGGTCATCGCCAAACGCGGCTTTAGACTCCCGGCGGCAGCCGTCCAGCGCGGCTTTGAAACCGTCGCCGCTCTCCACCACGCGCATGCCTTTACCACCGCCACCGGCGCTGGCTTTCAGCATGACGGGGTAGCCGATCTTATCGGCTTCGGAACGCAGCAGGGCATCGTCTTGGTCGTCGCCGTGGTAGCCGGGCACCAGCGGCACACCCGCGTTGGCCATGCGTGCCTTGGCCGCCGATTTGTCGCCCATGGCGGCAATGGCGGAAGCGGGCGGGCCAACGAAGGTAATACCGGCCTGTTCCAGCGCTTTGACGAAGGTGCCGTTTTCGGACAGAAAGCCGTAACCGGGGTGAATGGCGCCGGTGCCGGTGCGTTGGGCGGCGTCGATCACTGCCTCGATGTTCAGGTAGCTTTCCCGGGCGGCCGCCGGGCCAAGACGCACGGCCTCGTCGGCTTCCCGCACATGGCGGGCGGTGGCATCGGCATCCGAGTAGACCGCCACGGTTTTCAGCCCCAGACGGCGGGCGGTGCGCATCACGCGGCAGGCAATTTCACCCCGGTTGGCTACCAGTAGGGTATCGAAGGGGGTCGGGGTAGGCGTCATGAGCGTGGCTCCGCGGCGTGTTGGTGTTCTTCGGGGGATGTCCAGGCGGGGCGGCGCTTGTCGAAAAAGCTGGCCAGGCCCTCCTGGCCTTCTTCACTGACCCGCAGCTGGGCGATAACCTGGCAGGTGTGCTCGCGGGTGGCATCCGAGTCCGGGGCCTGGGCCACGCTGGCCAGCAGGGCTTTGGTTGCCCGCTGCGCCTGAGGAGAGCCCTTGGCCAGGGTGCCGATCATGGTATCGATGGCGTGATCCAGCGCATCGTGTGCGACTATCTGGTGGGCGAGCCCCAGCTGCAGCGCGGTAGGGGCATCCATGATTTCGGCGCTCAGCGCGTAGCGGCGCATCTGCCGTTGACCAAGGGCGCGCTGCACGTAAGGGCTGATCACGGCCGGTGACAGGCCAATATTGACCTCCGACAGGCAAAACCGAGCCTTCTCGGAAGCGATGACGATGTCGCAGCAGGCGGCAAGCCCGACCGCGCCACCGAACGCGGCGCCCTGAACGCGGCAAACGGTCGGGCAGGGCAGGGTATCCAGGCCGTGCATCAGCGCCGCAAGTTTACGGGAATCAGCCAGATTATCTTCCAGGTCGTAATCGACCATGCGCTTCATCCAGTTCAGGTCCGCGCCCGCCGAGAAGCTTTTGCCTTCAGAGCCGAGCACCACCACCCGTACGCCCCCTGAGCTTGCCAAGTCGTGCAGCTTTTCCAGGTGCGCGTTTAGCTCGGCAATCAGGCTATCGTCAAAGGCGTTATGCACCTCTGGGCGGTTTAAGGTTAGGCGAGCGATACCCGCCTCGATGACTAATGTTGAGTAAGCCATGATGTTCGCCCCTTACATCCGGAACACGCCGAAGCGCGTCTCTTTGACTTCGGCATTCATCGCGGCGGCCAGTGACAGCCCCAGCACATCGCGGGTTTGCAGCGGGTCGATCACGCCGTCATCCCACAGGCGGGCGCTGGCGTAGTAGGGGTGGCCCTGATGCTCGTACTGGTCGCGGGTGGGCTTTTTGAACGCTTCTTCGTCCTCTTTGCTCCATTCTCGGCCTTCGCGCTCGTACTGCTCGCGTTTTACCTGGGAAAGTACGCCTGCCGCCTGTTCGCCGCCCATCACCGAAATACGCGCGTTGGGCCACATAAACAGCAGGTTGGGGTCGTAAGCACGACCACACATACCGTAGTTACCCGCGCCGAAGCTGCCGCCAATCAGCACGGTGTATTTCGGCACGTTGGCGCAGGCCACGGCGGTGACGAGTTTGGCGCCGTGCTTGGCAATGCCTTCATGCTCGTACTTGGAGCCAACCATAAAGCCGGTGATGTTCTGCAGGAACACCAGTGGGATTTTTCGCTGGGCGCACAGCTCAATAAAGTGCGCACCTTTTACCGCGCTCTCTGAAAACAGCACGCCGTTATTCGCCACGATCCCCACCGGGTAGCCGTGAATATGGGCAAAACCGGTCACCAGCGTGTCGCCGTAGTAGCGTTTGAACTCGTCAAAGTCGGAGCCATCGACGATGCGGCCGATCACTTCGCGTACGTCGTAGGGCTTTTTCAGGTCGGTGCCGACGATGCCGTAAAGCTCTGAAGGGTCGAGCTTGGGCGGCCTAGGCGGCTGCATGGCCAGCTGGCCGCGCTTTTGCCAGTTCAGACGCGATACGCAGGCGCGGGCAAGCTGCAGCGCATGGGCGTCATTTTCAGCGTAGTGGTCGGCTACACCGCTCACTTTGGCGTGAACGTCCGCACCGCCCAAGTCCTCGGCGCTGATGCTCTCCCCCGTGGCGGCTTTTACCAGCGGTGGGCCACCCAGGAAGATCGTGCCTTGCTCTTTAACAATGATGGACTCATCCGCCATGGCAGGCACATATGCACCCCCTGCGGTACAGGAGCCCATCACCACGGCGATCTGTGGAATGCCTTCAGCGGACATCGTGGCCTGGTTGTAGAAAATACGCCCGAAGTGGTCGCGGTCGGGGAAGACTTCGTCCTGGCGGGGCAGGAAGGCACCGCCAGAATCCACCAAGTAGATGCACGGCAGGCGGTGCTTGCGGGCAATTTCCTGGGCACGCAGGTGCTTTTTCACCGTAAGTGGGAAATAGGTGCCGCCTTTTACCGTGGCATCGTTGGCCACAATCACGCACTCAACGCCAGATACCCGACCAATCCCGGTGATCACGCCTGCGGCAGGTACCTCACTGTCGTAAACGTGATGCGCCGCCAGCGCGGAAAACTCCAGAAACGGCGAGCCTTCGTCGATCAGGTGGTCGATGCGGTCGCGCACGAATAGCTTGCCACGGCTCTCATGGCGGGCGCGGGCTTTCTCACCGCCGCCTTGGGCAGCGGCGGCGGTGAGTTCGCGCAGCTTGCTGACTTCCTTCTGCATGGCGGCCTCGTTGGCCTGAAACACATCGCTGCGCGGGTTGATCTGTGTGGAGAGTGTGCTCATGGCGCGCCCCTGCTAATTTTTGTTAAAGGCTTTCGGTGAAAAGTTCGCGGCCAATCAGCATCCGGCGAATCTCGCTGGTGCCCGCGCCAATTTCGTAAAGCTTCGCGTCGCGCAGCAAGCGGCCGGTGGGGTACTCGTTGATATAACCGTTGCCGCCCAGTAGCTGGATGGCATCCAGCGCGACCTGGGTGGCTTTTTCAGCGCAGTAGAGGATGACACCAGCGGCATCTTTACGAGAAGTTTGGCCACGGTCGCAGGCGGCCGCGACGGCGTATAAATAAGCGCGGCAGGCGTTTAGGGTGGTGTACATATCCGCCACCTTGCCCTGCACCAGTTGGAACTCACCGATGGATTGATTGAACTGCTTACGCTCATGGATGTAAGGAATGACGATGTCCATGGCGGCTTGCATGATGCCAATGGGGCCAGCGGCCAGAACGGTGCGCTCGTAATCCAGGCCGCTCATCAATACGCGAACGCCTTTGCCTACTTCGCCCAGCACGTTCTCGGCGGGTACGCGGCAATCCTGGAAGACCAGCTCGCAGGTGTTGGAGCCACGCATGCCCAGCTTGTCGAGCTTCTGGGCGGTGGAAAAGCCCGGCATGCCTTTTTCGATAATAAACGCGGTGATGCCTTTGGAACCGGCATCCGGGTCGGTTTTGGCGTACACCACCAGCACATCGGCATCGGGGCCGTTGGTGATCCACATCTTGTTGCCGTTGAGAATGTAATGGTCGCCATCCTCTTTGGCGCGCAGCTGCATCGACACTACATCAGAACCGGCACCCGGCTCCGACATGGCCAGCGCGCCCACGTGCTCACCGCTGATCAGTTTGGGCAGGTATTTGGCTTTTTGCTCGGCGGAGGCGTTGATCTTCAGCTGGTTAACGCACAGGTTGGAGTGCGCGCCGTAGGAGAGCCCGACGGAAGCACTGGCCCGGGAGATCTCCTCCATGGCGATACAGTGGGCCAAGTAGCCCATACCGCTGCCGCCATCTTCTTCCGGTACGGTAATGCCCAGCAGGCCCATATCGCCGAATTTCTTCCACAGGTCGTTGGGAAACTCATTGTTGTGGTCGATCTCGGCGGCGCGTGGGGCAATCTCACTGGCGGCAAAGGCGTTGACCTGCTCACGCAGCATGTTCAGTTCATCGTCAAGACCGAAATTTAGTTCTGAATAGTGGGAAAACATGGTCAATCACCTTGTCGTTGTTAATCGGGTCGTTATTCGTTGAGGTTGTTTATTTCGCGGTGGCCGGATGTTTCTCGTTAAGCTCTTCGAGGGCTTGGCGGCAGCGAATCTCAGCGCTTTCAAGCTCCAACTGCACCATCGTGATGTCTTTCATCTGCTGTTCCAGCGCGGCTTTACGCTCGCTGATTTTGCTCAGCATCAGGTGTAGCTGCTTTTCGCTGCCGCTGCGGGTCTCATCCCACAGCTCAAACAGCTCGCGGATTTCCGCCAGCGAAAACCCCAGGCGTTTGCCGCGCAGTGTCAGCTTTAGCCGTACGCGATCTTTACTGCTGTAAATACGTGTCTGGCCCCGGCGGGTGGGATGCAGTAGCTCCTGATCTTCATAAAAGCGGATGCTACGCGTGGTCACATCAAACTCGCTGGCCAGTTCGCTGATCGAGTAGGTTTTGCTCATGATCGTTATTCTCGTCGATAGGGGGATGTCCCTATGGAACACTGACCATGAGGCTAAAACAAGTTTACGTTAACGTAAAGATGAGATTGCAATGAGTGAGTTACCGTTGAATTTTAAAAAATAACTGATAAATAAAGGCTTTTAAGCTTTAATTTGGTGCATCAGAGTGGTGCGTAGACCAAAGTTGTAATTGTAATACCCTGTGTGGGGTTGCTAGTTTGCACTTACACCTTACGTTCAGGTAAGGATGCGTTGCTGGCTAACGAGTTTCGCTTCCCACCGTACAAGAACAACAAGAGGCGTCCTACCTCATGCGTGCAGACGAAGTGACCAAGGGGCCAGTGCTCGAAACTCGAGGGCTGACCAAAGAGTTTTGCGGCTTTACCGCCGTGGATAACGTAAACCTCCAGGTGCAGGAGGGGCATATTCATGCCCTGATTGGCCCAAACGGTGCAGGGAAAACGACGGTCTTTAACCTGTTAACCAAGTTTTTGCCCCCTACGCGGGGCGAGATTCTCTATCGCGGCCAACCCATCACCAGCAAAAAATCCAACGAGATCGCCCAGCTTGGCTTAGTGCGTTCGTTTCAGATTTCAGCGGTGTTTGCCCACATGACTGCACTGGAAAACGTGCGCGTAGCGCTTCAGCGCCAGCTGGGCACGTCGTTCCACTTCTGGAAATCGGAAAAAACGCTGGACCACCTCAACGACCGCGCTCTAGCGCTGCTCGATGAAGTGGGTCTGCGCGAATACGCCGATACGCTCACTGTGGAAATGCCCTATGGCCGCAAGCGCGCCTTAGAAGTGGCCACCACGCTGGCGCTGGACCCCAGCATGATGCTGCTAGACGAGCCGACCCAGGGCATGGGCGCGGAAGACGTTGACCGCATCGTGGCGCTGATCAAACGGGTTTCCCAAGGCCGCACGGTGTTGATGGTGGAGCACAACCTGAGCGTGGTC
Organism: Vreelandella sp. L-25; assembly: GCF_056857535.1. Classification (NCBI taxonomy): domain Bacteria; kingdom Pseudomonadati; phylum Pseudomonadota; class Gammaproteobacteria; order Oceanospirillales; family Halomonadaceae; genus Vreelandella; species Vreelandella sp. L-25. The sequence goes on along the minus strand of NZ_JBSXNH010000084.1, from coordinate 107,610 downwards.
AGCCGCTTGTGTGACCGTATTACCGTATTGGCGCGGGGCGCGGTGCTGGCAGAAGGGGATTACGACACGGTTTCCCGCAACCCCTTAGTGCGTGAAGCTTATATGGGCAGCGAAGCGGCTGAGGAGGCTGTCGTATGAATACCGCAGAAGCATTCGAGAGCCAAGGAGCCCCAGAAAGCCAGACCCTAGAGATGCTGCGAGTGCAAGACCTGCATGCCTTCTATGGCGAATCGCACATTCTGCATGGGGTGAATTTCGACGTGAAACGTGGCGAGCTGGTGACTCTGCTGGGCCGCAACGGCGCAGGCCGCAGCACCACGCTAAAAGCGATTATGAATATGGTGGGGCGGCGCACCGGTTCGATTGTCATTAATGGCAATGAAACCCTGCGCATGAAGCCGCACCATATTCCCCGGTTAGGCATTGGCTACTGCCCGGAAGAGCGCGGTATTTTTGCGAGCTTAGATGTTCACGAAAACCTGCTGCTGCCACCCACTGTGCGTTCAGGCGGAATGAGCTTGGATGAAATCTACGGCATGTTCCCGAACCTCTACGAGCGTCGCAAAAGCCAGGGCACGCGGCTCTCCGGCGGCGAACAGCAGATGCTGGCCATGGCGCGCATTCTGCGTACCGGTGCGCGCTTGCTGCTGCTGGATGAAATCACCGAAGGCTTGGCGCCGGTCATCGTGCAAAAGCTGGGCGAGGTATTGGTGCAGCTAAAAGAGCGCGGCATGACCATCGTGCTGGTTGAGCAGAACTTCCGCTTTGCTGCCCCGCTGGCCGATCGCCACTTTGTGATGGATCACGGCCAAATTGTTGAGGAGATCACCGCTGAGCAGTTGCCTTCCCGGCGGGAACATTTAAACAGCATGCTGGGGGTATAAATCGCACACCATCTAAACTGTAAGCACGGCCTTAAAGAACAACAAACGCAACACTTACGTTCCATACACAAGCGCTCCACACACAAACGCTATAACTGAACGTCCGCATCATAAAAACAAAGGCCCTGAGGGCCAGGAGACGAACATGACCTATATGAAGAAAACGCTGGCCGCCAGCATCGCCGTTGCCGCTGCCTCCAGCATGGCGATCTCGACCGCCCACGCCGAGATCAGCGATGGTGAAGTGCGTATTGGCTACTTAGCCGATATGTCCGGCACCTACCGTGATTTGGCTGGCCCAGGTGGCCAAACTGCGATGGAAATGGCGGTGGCCGATTTTGGCGGCAGCGTGAACGGCTCGCCCATTGTGATTTTCAGCGCCGATGACCGCAACAGTGCTGACGTGGGTGCCAACACCGTGCGCGAGTGGATCGACCAGCGTAACGTCGATATGGTTGGCGGCTTAGTGGCGTCGTCTGTGTCTATCGCCGTGACCAAAGTGTTGCAAGAGAACAACGGCCTGGGCATCGTCTCGGGCTCGGCGGCGTCTAGTATTACCAACGAACACTGTACTCCGAACCATATTCACTGGGTATATGACACCTATCCGCTGGCCAACGGCACCGCGAAGGCCGTCGTTGAGCAGGGCGGCGATAGCTGGTTCCTACTCACTGCGGATTACGCCTTCGGCCATGCACTGGAAGCCGACGTGACCAGTGTGGTAGAAGCCAATGGCGGTGAAATTGTCGGCGGCGTGCGTCACCCGTTCCCCACCAGTGACTTCTCCTCCTACATTCTTCAGGCGCAGGGTTCTGGAGCGAAAATTGTCGGCCTCGCCAATGCCGGTGCCGACACGGTCAACGCCATTACCACTGCCAGCCAGTTTGGTCTGACCCAAAGCGGCCAGCAATTAGCAGGTCTGCTGATCTTTCTCAACGACGTACACGCGCTGGGGCTAGAAGCCACCCAAGGGCTGCTGCTGACCACCGGCTGGTACTGGGACATGGATGAAGAGTCCCGCGCTTGGTCCGAGCGTTACTTTGAAGAAACAGGCCGTATGCCCACCATGGTGCAAGCCGGTATCTACTCCAGCACTATGCACTACCTGAAAGCCGTGGAAGCCGCTGGCACCGATGACCCCGAAACCGTGCGCGCGAAAATGGCCGAAGAGCCGATCAACGACTTCTTCGCCCGTAACGGCAGCATTCGTGAAGATGGCCGTATGATTTACGACATGTACCTAGCCCAGGTAAAAACGCCGGAAGAGTCTACCGGTGAGTGGGACCTCTACGAGATCCTTAGCACCATTCCCGCCGCAGAAGCCTACCGTCCGCTGTCTGAAAGCCAGTGCTCGCTGGTACAGAACTGATCTGCTGACGCGCTCCAGGCCCAGGCATCTGCTGCCTTGGCCTGGGGCCAAGCAAGCCGTAAAGGCGTGATGAAAGGCGTTTCTAACAATAAGCAACGCGCTGGGGCAGCCCTATAGGGCTGCCCGCTTAGCGGCGAGGAGAGTCATACCATGACGATGATATTCGGCGTGCCAATGGCCGTGTTCATGGGCCAGCTAACGCTTGGGCTTGTGAACGGTGCCTTTTACGCACTGCTTAGTTTGGGCCTGGCGGTCATCTTCGGCCTACTGAAGATCGTCAACTTTGCCCATGGGGCGCAGTACATGCTGGGAGCCTTCGCCGCGCTGCTAGGCTTTCGCTACCTGGGCATTAACTATTGGCTAGCACTGATTTTGGTCCCGCTGGTAGTGGGTGGTTGCGGCATGCTGATGGAGCGCTTTCTGCTGCGTCGCATTGCCCACCTGGACCACCTTTACGGGCTACTGCTGACCTTCGGGTTGGCGCTGATTTTCGAAGGCACTTTGATTAACTTGTTCGGCGTTTCTGGGGCGCGTTACGAAACGCCTGCCATTCTACAGGGCGGGCTGAACCTGGGCTTTATGTTCCTGCCCACCTACCGTGCTTGGGTGCTGGTAGCGGCGCTGGCCATGTGTCTATTCACCTGGTTCATGATTGAGCGTACCCGCTTGGGTGCCTACCTGCGCGCCGGTACAGAAAACTCCCAACTGATGCAGGCGTTCGGTGTGAACGTACCGCTGCTGATTACCCTAACCTACGGGTTTGGGGTTGGGCTTGCCGCCTTTGCAGGCGTGCTGGCGGCACCGCTGTACCCGGTATCGCCCACTATGGGCTCAAGCCTATTGATTGTGGTGTTTGCGGTGGTCGTTATCGGCGGTATGGGCTCCATTTTAGGCGCCATTTTAACCGGCTTAGGCATGGGCATTATTGAAGGGTTAACCAAGGTGTACTACCCGGAAGCCTCTAATACCGTGATCTTTCTAGTGATGATCCTGGTACTCATGCTACGCCCCGCTGGGCTGTTCGGTAAGGAGGCATAACCATGACAACAACGCATACCACCTCGGCAACCCAGTTGCCCTCCGTGGTGCAGGAGCGTCAACGGCGCGCCAAGCTACGCCGCAATATGTTCTACCTTGTGCTGCTGGCGATGGGGTTAGTTGCTCCCTTTGTGGCGTACCCCGTCTTCTTGATGAAGATTCTCTGTTTTGCGCTGTTTGCCTGCGCTTTCAACCTACTGTTGGGCTACGCCGGGCTGCTCTCATTTGGCCATGCGGCCTTCCTAGCCACCGGCGGCTATGTGACCGGCTACTTGCTGGCCAGCTACCCAGGCTTAACGCCAGAGCTAGGCATTCTTGCGGGTACGTTAATGGCAACGCTGCTAGGCGTATTGTTTGGCGTGCTCTCTATTCGCCGCCAGGGCATTTACTTCGCCATGGTCACACTGGCGCTGGCACAGCTGATGTTCTTCGTGTTCGTGCAGTCGTCGTTCACCGGTGGGGAGGATGGCCTGCACGGTGTGCCGAGAGGGCACCTGTTTGGCGTGATCGATTTGAGCAGCAACTTGGCGATGTACTACTTCGTCTTCGCCGTGTTCGTGTTTGGCTTCGCGGTGATTCAGCGCACGGTTCATTCACCCTTTGGGCAAGTGCTGAAAGCCATTCGCGAGAACGAGCCCCGCGCTGTGTCGCTGGGCTACAACGTCGATGCCTACAAGCTGTTGGCTTTCGTTCTCTCTGCGGCGCTAGCAGGTTTGGCAGGTTCCACTAAAACCGTGGTGTTCCAGCTGGCCTCGCTCACCGATGCCCACTGGCATATGTCGGGTGAGGTGATTTTGATGACACTGCTGGGCGGTGTAGGCACGCTGCTTGGCCCGCTGATGGGGGCGGGGCTAGTGGTTAGCCTGCAGCATCTGCTGGCGCAGTCGCCGTTGGGGAACTGGGTGAGCGTGATTCTGGGCATCATCTTTGTGGTGTGCGTGCTGAGCTTCCGTAGCGGCATCATCGGCGAGCTGGCCAAAATGTACCGTAAAAACTTTAAGTGATGGATTCCCGTTAACCGCGTCTGTCCGTGGATTGGGTGCCTTCGGGCACCCTTTTTTCTGCTTGTGAAATAAGGCCGTAAGCCCATTTCTACGCCAAAGGTCGTGGGGGATTTGGTTGCGCAAGGTAGGGTAAGAATATAAGTTAACGTAAACGTCAACATTGCTAATAATGACAACAGCTAATGCGTGACTTGCCTGCCGCCTGCCTAGGCGCGGTGCATCCACGCACTGTGGAGATACGCTATGAATTTTGAGCTAAGTGAAGACCAAGTCGCTTTTTCTGATATGGCCCGGGCGTTCGCCAAGAACGAGCTGGAGCCCCATGCCGCCGAATGGGACGCAGAATCTTTTTTCCCCGTCGATGTGATTCGTAAAGCAGGGGAGTTGGGCTTTTGCTCGCTCTACGCCCCGGAAAGCGTCGGCGGTTTAGGGCTTTCTCGGTTAGATGCCAGCATTATTTTTGAACAGCTCTCGATGGGCTGCACCTCCACCACCGCGTACCTGACCATCCACAACATGGTGACCTGGATGCTGGCTGATTTCGGCACCCCAGAAGCCGTTGAGCAGTGGGGCGAAAAGCTGGCGACCGGCGAGCTGTTAGGCTCTTACTGCTTAACCGAACCCAACGCAGGCTCCGATGCGGCCTCGCTGAAAACCACCGCCAAGCGCGATGGTGAGCACTACGTGCTGAACGGCAGCAAGATGTTTATTTCCGGCGCGGGTAGCACCGATTTCCTGGTGGTGATGGCGCGCACCGGCGGCGAAGGCCCCAGCGGCGTTTCCGCCTTCGCGGTGGATGCCAAGAGCGAGGGCATCAGTTACGGCCGCAAAGAGGAAAAAATGGGTTGGAACAGCCAGCCCACCCGCATGATTACCTTTGAAGACGTGCGCGTACCCGCTAACCACCTGCTGGGCAACGAGGGCGACGGTTTCAAAATCGCCATGAAGGGCCTGGACGGCGGGCGCATCAATATTGCGACGTGTTCGATCGGCACCGCTCAGCAGGCGCTCAATAAAGCCCGTGAGTACATGCTAGAGCGCAAACAGTTCGGTAAGCGCCTGGCCGAGTTCCAAGCGCTGCAGTTTCGCCTAGCCGATATGGTGACCGAGCTGGTGGCCGCCCGCCAACTGGTGCGCATGGCCGCCACCAAGCTGGATGCAGGCCACCCGGATGCCACCACCTACTGCGCCATGGCCAAACGGTTCGCTACCGATGTGGGCTTCAAGGTGTGCGACGAAGCGCTGCAGCTCTACGGCGGCAATGGCTACATTAAGGAGTACCCGATGGAGCGCTACGTGCGCGACACCCGCGTACACCGTATTCTGGAAGGCACTAACGAGATTATGCGGCTGATTATTTCCCGCCGCGTACTGGCCGACGGTGCCGCTGAGCTATAGCCGCCAGGGCACATATCACCAAGCCCCGAGCATATAAGGACAAACCATGAGTTGCGTACTATTTGAAGAGCACACTACCCAAGATGGCCACGTGATTGGCGAGATTACCTTGAACGCCGAGCGCTCGCTCAACGCGCTCACGCTGGAGATGATCGAAGAGATCCTGCCGCGCCTAAACCAGTGGCAAAGCGACGAGCGGGTCGTAGCCGTGCTGCTGGATAGCGCAGGCGAAAAATCCTTCTGCGCCGGTGGCGATGTGGTCAACCTCTACAAAGCCATTCAAGGCGACGGCGCAGCCGATTTCCCCGAGCGCTTCTTCGAGAATGAGTACCGCCTGGATTACCAACTGCATACTTTCCCCAAGCCGGTGATCTGCTGGGGCAACGGCATCGTGATGGGCGGCGGCATGGGCCTGTTAAGCGGCAGTAGCCACCGCATCGTCACGGAAACCTCCCGGTTGGCTATGCCAGAAGTCACCATTGGGTTGTACCCGGATGTAGGCGCCAGCTGGTTCCTTAACCGCCTACCGGGCGGCGCTGGGCGGTTTCTGGCCATGACCGGCGGGCAAATTAATGCCCCGGACGCGGTTCACCTGGGCCTTGCCGACCGCGCCATTGCCAGCCACTACCGCGACGAGCTGGCCGAAAAGCTGCTAGCAGCCAGCTGGGGCGAAGGCGAACACACCGACGCCCACGGTGTGGTCAATCGCGTGCTGCGCGAGCTGGAACAGGCCTCCCAAGAAGTGTTCGCGGAGATGGAAGCGCCAGTTTATAAGTCGTCATCTTTAATTCGTGAGCTGATGGACCACGACACCGTCGAGCAGATGGTCGAGGCTGTGTTGGCAGTCGAGACCGACGACAAGTGGTTCAGCAAAGCGCAAAAAACCTTAGCCCACGGCAGCCCCGTTTCGGTCAAATTGATTCACGAGCAGCTTGCCCGCGCCAAGCATATGTCGCTGGCGGAAGTGTTTCAGTTTGAGCTTTCGCTCTCTGTGCAGTGCTGCCGCCACCGGGAGTTCCCCGAAGGCGTGCGCGCGCTGCTGGTGGATAAAGACGGCCAGCCAAGCTGGACCTACCCAGACGTGGCCTCGGTCGAGCCTTCCTTTATAGACGAGCTGCTGGCACCCGCATGGGACACCAGCCCGCTGGCAGATCTTAAATAACGCACACCGCACTCTCTACAACACGCTAATAAGGACAAAAAGATGACTACCGTTGCGTTTATTGGTTTAGGCAATATGGGCGGCCCGATGGCTGCCAACCTGGCGAAAGCAGGTTTTATCGTGCGCGCTTTCGACCTTTCCGCCCAAGCGCTGGAAACCGCGAAATCCCAAGGCTGCGACGTTGCCGCCACCGCCACAGAGGCCGCTACCGACGCCGATTTCATTATTTCCATGCTGCCCGCAGGCAAGCACGTGCGCGGGCTTTACGTGGATGGTGACGCGCCGCTGTTTGAAGTAATTAAACCCAGCACGCTGGTGATTGATTGCTCGACCATTGATGCCGATACCGCCCGTCAAGTAGCCGCTGCTGGCGTTGAAAAGGGCATTGGCTTTGTAGATGCACCGGTTTCCGGTGGGGTGGGCGGTGCCCAGGCGGGCGCGCTGACCTTTATCGTCGGCGGCTCGGAGGCTCAGTTCGCCCAGGCGCAGCCAGTGCTGCAAGCCATGGGTAAAAACATCTTCCACGCAGGCGACCACGGCGCGGGGCAGGTCGCCAAAGTGTGCAATAACATGCTGCTCTCGATTCTGATGGCGGGCACCTGCGAAGCGATCAACATGGGCGTCAAAAACGGCCTAGACCCCGCCGTGCTTTCGGAAATCATGAAGCAAAGCTCCGGCGGCAACTGGGCGCTGAACGTCTACAACCCCTACCCAGGGGTGATGGAAAACGCCCCCGCCTCGAAAGGCTACCAGGGCGGCTTCCAGGTAGATCTGATGATTAAAGACCTAGGCCTTGCGATGGATGTTAGCCAGCAAAGCGCATCCCCCGTGCCCATGGGCTCCGCCGCCCGCTCGCTGTTCACCCTGCACAAAGCAGGCGGCAACGGCAAGCTCGACTTCTCCAGCCTGCTCAAGTTGTATCAGGATAAGAGTGAGTAGTGAGTGGTAAGTGGTAAATCGTGAGGGGGTGGCGTAGCGCGTGGTAACGAGCAGCGCGAGGCACCCGCGAAGGGCGGCAACGCCGCCCTGGTCGCGCCACAAAACTAACCAACAACAAGGATTGCCATGATTACGCTTTGGGGCCGCAACAACTCAACTAACGTCAAAAAAGTGCTCTGGGTACTGGAAGAACTGGAACTACCGTTCGAGCAGGTCATGGCAGGCCTGCAACACGGCGTAAACGACACGCCAGAATACCTCGCCATGAACCCCAACGGCTTGGTGCCGCTGCTTAAAGATGACGCCACCCAAAGCGTGCTGTGGGAGTCCAACACCATCATCCGCTACCTAGCGGCGCAGTACGGCCCCAACCATTTATGGATTGAAAGCCCTGCCAAACGGGCGCAAATGGAAAAGTGGATGGACTGGTCCACCAGCCTGCTAACCCCCGCCCACCGCACCATTTTGATGGGCTATGTACGCACCCCACCGGAACAGCGCGATAGCACACTGCTAGACCCCGCCATCGCCACCTGCGAAAAACTCTTTGCCCAGCTAGACGCCGCGTTAAGCCAGCAGTCCTGGTTCTCTGGTGATGAATTCGGCCTTGCCGATATCGCCATCGCCCCGTTCACCTACAATCTCTTAAACAGCGGCCTTACTTGGCAGCCCCGCCCGCTTCTACAGCGCTGGGTAGAGCAGCTCGCCGAACGCCCCGCCTACCGCAAAGTAGTGATGATTCCCGTCACTTAAAAGGCTATTGCTAACCCAACGAGCAACCACGCCCACGAGCTAAACACATCTTGTAGTGCGTGATAACGAGCAACGTGAGGCAACCGCGAGGGGCAGCAACGCTGCCCTGGGCTGTTATCGACATGCTCAATTAACCCGTAGACTGCTATTACAACTCTCAAATTTATTACCCGTGAGAGGGCGCTTTAGCGCGCGACGATCAAGCCACCCAAGCCCACTAAAATTCTGCCTCCAACAACGCCAACTTTCGATCTAATACTTCACACTCCAAGCCATGCTGCCCGTGACCTTCCCCCATCTTGTCCCCAACAAGGTGTGAAGCTGATTAAGAGGCGCTGGTAGAGATGGTCAGGATAATAAAAATAAAGGTGAAATTTAATTCGCTATAAATGTTTGAAAAATATTGATTAATTTAATTTTTGTTCGCTTTTCCTACAAGAGTTTAAACGTGGGTGCTGGGCAGTGGAGGGCCAAGATAATACCATCTGCTTACATTATGATTCGTAAGATGTTTGGTAATTCTAATCAGCTTGGCCATTACATATGCTGGTAGGAGTTGGGCATGGTGGGCTAGGCCGAAACGCGCATCTTGTGAACGATTTATTAGAAATTTTGTTAAGGACAGCTCATGTCTCAAAATGATCTATCGGCCCTCAAGCTGCACGCGACACTGGTAGAAAAGATTAACTTTGCCTGTCACCAAAGCGCCTTTGCAGTTCTGCGTGATTTGCGGATTGAAAACACAAATGAAGAGCAAGACCTCTCTGACCTAACCGTTACGTTAGATGCCTCTCCTGCCTTTGTTAAACAGAAAACCTGGAGAGTTGATCGCTTGGCAGCGGGTGGGCTATTGGCGTTAAAAGACCGAGATCTTGAGCTAGATGGCGGTTTTCTTCTCGGCCTCACAGAATCGATGCGTGGGACGGTAACGCTAACAGTCCGACAGAGTGGCGATGTTTTGGCTGAGCAGAAGATGCCGGTGGAGCTGTTAGCCTGCAATGAGTGGGGCGGGGCTTCCTATATGCCTGAGCTATTGGCAGCCTTCTGTACACCCAACGACCCAGCGGTAGACAAACTGTTGGGGCAAGCGAGCCAAATTTTGCGCAAGGCAGGCAAGCCCGATCAAATCAACGGTTATGATGCTAATAGCCGTGAGCAGGTATGGCTAATGGCTTCGGCCATTTACACTGCAATTGTCAAACTGCAACTAGGGTATGCACTACCGCCAGCCAGCTTTGAGAAAAATGGCCAGAAAGTTCGCCTTCCTCACCATGTTGAAAGTGCCAAGGTAGCCACCTGCTTAGATACCACCTTGTTATTTGCGGCTGCACTAGAGCAGGCTCAGCTGAATCCACTGGTCATTCTTACTGAAGGTCACGCGCTGGTGGGTCTTTGGCTCGAAAAAGAAGATCTTGCCAGTGTAGTGATTGATGAAGCGGAAACGTTACGTCAACGTATCCCCTTGCAAGAGCTTATTCTCATTGAGACTACTTATACGACTCAACATCCTTTGCCGCCTTTTTCTAAAGCGGTTGAGGCGGGTAACAAGCAAGTCTCGCTGGACAAAGACCATGAGTTTATTGCAGCGGTCGATATTCGCCGGGCGCGGGCGCACCGTATCAACCCTATTAGCTTAAAGTCCCAGTCTGAAGCCAGCAGCGAGACCAGCGACACAGCCGATATTTTTGAACCGGCATTAGAAGAAGCCCCAGACCTACCGGCAAATACTGTTCATATAGAGCAAGAGGTATTTGAGGATTCGCCAAGTGGGCGTTTAGAGCGCTGGCAGCGTAAGTTGCTAGATCTATCGGCTAGAAATCCATTGCTAAACCAAAAGCCCAGCAAAAGTAGTCTGCAATTGGTATGCGGTGATCCCAGCGAGCTTGAAGATTTATTGGCGACAGGTGCGCGCATTTCAATCGCTCCTTTTCCTAGATTACAGACTCAAGAGCAAGACCAAGATATTCATCAGCAGCGAACAGGTGAGGATCTTAAAGACGTTTACTCCCGCGACGCGCTGACGAAGAAGCAAGTATTGGTCGAGCTGACCCAAGAGGAACTGGAGAAACGCTCGGTAGACATTTACCGTAAGGCCCAAACCTCATTGAAGGAGGGTGGCTCTAATACTCTGTTTTTAGCGGTGGGTTTTTTATTGTGGAAACCGAACGATAAAGGTAGCCGCCGTTATCGTGCTCCGCTGATTTTGCTGCCTGTTTCGCTAGAACGAAAGTCGGTGCGCAGTGGTGTGAAGATGGTCGCAAGCGATGATGAACCGCGATTCAACACAACGTTGCTAGAGTTATTGAAGACAGACTTTGCTATCGATATCAAAGGCCTTACTGGCGCTCTGCCTGAAGACGAGAGTGGTGTCGATGTGAGCGGTATTTGGAACCGGGTGCGCCATGCCATTAAGGCGGTGCCTGGTTTTGAGGTAGTGGAAGATGTAGTGCTTGGGCACTTTTCTTTCGCTAAGTATTTGATGTGGAAAGACCTGATGGATCGCTCCGAAGCGCTAAAGGAGAGTCCAGTGGTGAAGCATCTTCTGGATACTCCTCGCGAGCCCTATGACAGCGATATTCGTTTTGTAGAAGCTAAAGATATTGATCGTGAGTACACACCTGCGGATTTGTTAACCCCACTGCCTGCTGATTCTTCCCAGATGTCGGCCATTGCCACAGCAGATAGAGGGAAAGATTTTGTCATCATCGGCCCGCCCGGTACGGGTAAGAGCCAAACGATCGGCAACCTTATTGCCCATATGCTAGGCAAAGGCAAAAAAGTACTTTTCGTATCTGAGAAGACAGCAGCGCTTGACGTGGTACATCGCCGCTTACGTGAAATTGGCCTTGGCCAGTTTTGCCTGGAGCTGCATTCCAATAAAGCGAAAAAAGCGGATGTGTTGGATCAGTTGCGGACTTCCTGGACTAACGCTTCTGCATCGTCAGTGAGCGATTGGAAGGCAGAGAGTGAACGACTTAAAACACTGCGTGATCGCTTGAATCACGTCGTGAATGCCTTGCATCGACGCCACCGTAACGGTTTGACGGCACATTATGCGATGGGCGTTAAAATTCGCGATGCCGACTTGGCTTCCAAGGTGAAGCTTAGCTGGGCGAAAGCCGAGATTCACGATGAACAACAGTTGGAGCAACTTCGCGAAATAGCGTCACTATTAAGCGTACAGGCGAAGGCAGTGGGCAACGTGGTGGACCACCCTCTAAGCGTCATTCAACAACACGATTGGCGCCCTCAGTGGCAGGAGGAGGTCGTTAGTGTTGCTCGGCAGCTAAAGAAAAGTGCCGATCAAATGTCGCATGAGCTGTCAGCCGTTGAGAAAGCTTTGGGTATTCGCTTAGGCACTCTCAATTTTGCCAAGCTCTCTGCCGTGGCGGAGTGCTGCCAAGTGCTGTTGGATGCCTATCGTCAATCAGCTTCGTTTGCTCTTGAGCCTGACGCTCCTGACCGCCTTGACGCGCTAGAGGAGGCAGTAACTCAGCTTAAAACCTATATCGCCACCCAGGCTAAACTAAGCTGCAGCTATGCGCCTTTGGCTTGGCAGCAATTAGATACTACGGTGCTAGGCTCGGCTTGGGCGGCAGCCAATGAAACGTGGTGGCCAAAAAGCTGGTTTGCCAAGCGTGGTGTAGTGAAGCAATTGCGTGAGGGAGGAGCGCAAGGCACACCAAATCCCGATAACGATATTCCCGTTTTAGCGCAGTTACGCGAAACGGGCAGCAATATTGATCGTTTAGATGCCGTGTTAAAAGGGCTTAAGGGATGGGACGCTTACAATTCTGACCCAGAAGCTATGGCTGCGTTAAAGCTCTTAGGGACACGGGCTCGTGTTGCGGTGGGGAAACTGGCCGATGATGCTGAGTCCTTGGCGGCGCTGCGCGCTAAGATTCGCTCGTTGTTATACGACGCCAATGATTTGCTAGCGCCAGAGGCTCCAATAGGTCGAGTCATTATTGATTTCCAAGCAACCTTTAACGAGTTTACGGCACTGAAAAGCCAGTTCGAAGACTTGATTGGTGCAGCTCTGGAAAGACATTTACCTGCTGAAGAGCCAGCGTTAAGCGCCGTGAGCGCGCACTGCCAGCAGATTGTAGAACACCATATTTCACTTAAAGAGTGGTGCGCTTGGATGCGTCGGCGTACTGAGGCTTTGGATTATCAGCTTGGCCCGCTGGTCGATGCCATTGAGCAGGGGAGCATTGATACAGATCAAATAAAAGATGTGTTTGAAGCTGCCTACTGTGAATGGTGGTCGTCGGCAGTCATTGGCGAAGATGACGTACTGCGAACTTTCTCATCCCCTGAGCATCAGGCTGCAATACAAAATTTCCGCGAGCTTGATACTCGTTTCAGTGCTCTGACAGCCAAATATATTGCCGCGCGTTTGTCTGGTGAAATTCCTGACCAGGAAGCGATTCAGAAAAGCTCTTCTTGGGGTGTGCTACGTCACGAATTGCAGAAAAAAATGCGTCATAAGCCCGTTCGGGAAATGATGGAAACCATTCCTGATGCGATTACTACGCTAGCTCCGTGCTTGATGATGTCTCCGCTTTCTATCGCGCAGTTCCTTTCACCCGGTCAGGCATTGTTCGATGTGGTGATTTTTGATGAAGCCTCACAAATCACGGTGTGGGATGCGGTTGGTTCTCTCGCCCGAGGTAAACAAGTCATAGTGGCAGGCGACCCGAAGCAAATGCCCCCAAGCAACTTCTTTGGTCGCTCTGATGATGATCCTGATGGCGATGTCGATGGTGAGGGAGATCTTGAAAGTATTCTTGACGAACTAATGGGCGCTAGCATTCCCCAGCGGGTACTCAATTTACATTACCGCTCTCGCCGAGAGAGTCTGATTGCGTTCTCCAATAGTCGTTACTACGACAACTCACTCGTCACCTTTCCTGCACCTGTTCATCCTGATAAAGGTGTGTCGCTGGTGCGTCCAGAAGGTTTTTATGCGCGTGGCAAGGCGCGGCATAACCAAGGAGAAGCCAAGGCAATCGTCGCGGAAATTATACGACGTCTTACCTCTGAAGATGCCGCCATACGTCGGCAGTCAATTGGCGTGGTGACCTTCAATACTGAACAGCAGAGCTTAATTGAAGACCTGCTTGATAAAGCACGTGGGGAAGATCCCAGCATTGAATGGGCGTTCTCTGATGACGAGCTAGAACCGGTATTTGTGAAAAACCTAGAAACCGTGCAGGGCGATGAGCGAGACGTCATCTTGTTTAGCATCACCTACGGGCCCGACGAATCTGGGCACGTGACGATGAACTTTGGCCCATTGAACCGTAGTGGTGGCGAGCGTCGATTGAATGTCGCCATGACCCGCGCTCGCTCTGAAATGGTGGTGTTTTCCACGCTAGCACCGGAGCGCATTGATTTATCAAGAACGTCCGCTAGGGCGGTTGCTGACTTAAAACACTTCCTGGAGTATGCCGAGCGCGGTGCTTCAGCGTTGGGCGCAGCCGTGCATGGTTCCATGGGTGATTTTGAATCACCCTTTGAAGTCGCTGTAGCGAGAGGTCTGCGCGAAAAAGGCTGGATAGTGCATCCACAAATCGGTGTATCGGCTTACCGTATAGATATAGGGATTGTGCACCCGGATAAACCCGGTGTTTATCTGGCCGGTATTGAGTGTGATGGAGCCATGTATCACAGCTCCGTTTATGCCCGTGAGCGCGATAAAGTACGCCAGAGTGTGTTGGAAGGCTTGGGCTGGACGCTATTCAGAGTATGGTCAACCGACTGGTGGACCCATCGTACGAAAGCGTTAGACATATTAGATGCAGCGCTAACCCAGCAGTTGGAGAAGAGCACTACGGACGAATAGCCAAGACAGAGTATGCGCCAACCCTGGAGATTCCAGGGTTGGCGCTCTGCTGAGTGGTGAAATGTAAGAGCTAAAGTTAGCTTAAGTAGCTATTTTCCAACGCCTCTATCTCTGCATTTAGCCCCTTCAATACTTCACACTCCAACCCATGCCGCTCAGCACGTTCAATCAACGGCCCCAAAATCGCCCCGCGCTCGGTAGGCCGCTTCGCCTCCATGTCCTGCAGCATCGAGGCTTTATTGTTCGCGGTGTTCTCCACCACTTGCCATACCAACGCCAACCACCCGGCTTCACCCTCGCTACCACTCGGCGGCACAACGCCTTCCTTCGCTAAAATCGCAGCCACTTCCTTCACCACGGCAACCACACGGCCCGAGTAGGCATCACCACGAAGTTCCCCATTGCGCACGCCATGCAACGCCACCAGGGGGTTAATCACCGCGTTGACCGCTAGCTTCTGCCACAGGCGGCTACGAATATCGCCCACTGCCGTAGCGGGAAACCCAGCCTCACTCAAAAGCGCCGCTAAGAATTCCGCTAACCCTGGGTGCTGGTTATCCAAATCCCCGATAAACGTTGGCCCACGGCCTGCGTGTACCACGCCATCATCCCCGGTTAAGTACGCCCCCTGAGTCGTGGTAGCGCACAGCACCGGCCCAGGCCACGTTTGGGTAATGCGCGGCTGGGCATAAAAACCGTTCTGCCACAGCACCAGCGGGGTAGAGGGGGGCAGCAGGCTGGCAATACTCGAAAGCGCCGCCTCGGCAGCCATCGCTTTGGTAGTGATATGCACAAACGCAGGCGGCTTAGGGGCATTAGCCACCAACTGTTTAGCGGCGAGTGAGGTTAAGTACTGATCACGCGCTTCGCCTTCTGGCGTGGTGAGCACCTGCCGCGTAGGCAATTCACGGCGGCCAATCACCGCCACCTCCACAAACGGGGCCAGCGAGTGCGCCAATAAACGGCCAATGGCCCCAGGGCCAAGCATCCAGTGGGTTGTCATGGGTAAAGTATCTTCAGCAGCGGGAGTGCCGCCAAGCTTACCGTGTTCGGTGTGGGGAGGCTAAGCTAAGGGAAGCGCTGCACGCATCCCGCCACAGCTGTCATCTGCCCTGCCAGCCGGCTAATCCGGCTGGCAGGGGAAACAGACCACCTTCGCTGGTCAGAAAGCGACCGCTGATGCAGTGAAAGTGCCATTATGAGCGTTTCAGCCGCTTAGAGACGAATTGATCAGCGGTTCCTGAAGGTAAGCTTTTTTGTAGCTTTATGTTTCGCGATTTGCTTCCAATTGCTCAATCATTTTGCGGGCAGCATTAGAGAGCGTGCGGTTGTTATGTACTAGATAGCCCAACGGACGATGGATGGGCGCGGTGTCTACGGGTAGCGCTACTAGCTCGCTGTCGAGCATTTTTTCGGGTAACAGGCTCCATCCTAAACCAACGCCACACATCATTTTGAGCGTTTCAAGGTAGTTGGTGGACATGCTCACGGGCAGGTTAAGACCTGCTTCTTCAAAGCGCTGGCCAATCAGCGTGCGGGTAAAGGTTTTGGCTCCCGGCAATATGCAGTTCACTTCACACAGTTCCGCCAAGCTCAGGAGCTTGTCATCAGCACGGCTGCGTTGGGCCAGCGGGTGGTCTTTGGCGCAGACAAAACACAGCCGGTCTCGCCAAAGCTCGACTACCTTCAGTTGTTCAACGGGGTGAGGGGCGAGCGTCACAATGGCCATTTCTAGCGTGCCATCCATTACGCCCTGGTAGGCCAGTTCGGAATCTAAAAAGTGCAGGTCTAGCGCGACTTCTGGGTGGCGCTGGGTGTACTGCTTTAATAGCGGCGGCAGCCGGTGCAAACCAATATGGTGGCTGGTGGCGAGCGTCAGTTTGCCGCCCACTTGGCCAGAGAGATTCGCCAGCGCGCGGCGGCTGTCTTCCACGGTAAACAGAATGCGCTGCGCTTTGGGTAGCAGCACGTTACCCGCCTCGGTGAGTGCGATGCGCCGTCCAATGCGGTCGAAAAGCCGAGTGCCCAGCAGGTCTTCCAGTGTGGCGATGCGCTTGCTGACGGCGGGCTGCGTGAGATGGAGCTGCTCGGCAGCGCGGGAGAAGCTCTGGGTTTCCGCCACGGCGAGAAAGGCTTGCAGGCTTTGGGTATCCACAGCGGCTCCTAATCATCTATTCCTATTTGGAATCTAAAGTATGAGTAACATGAATTGCTTTTATGCGCGAGTCGCGTAACACTCCTGTTCATCGCAATTTAAGCAGCACGCAGAGGCTGCCATACCGAACTAGCAGGGCACTGCCCAGGAGAGCCACATGTCAGGTCAAACCCTTTACGACAAACTCTGGAACCAGCACTTGGTGAAACAGCGCGATGATGGTACGGCGCTGATCTACATCGACCGCCAACTGCTCCACGAAGTGACTTCGCCGCAAGCGTTCGAAGGCCTGCGTTTGGCCAACCGTAAGCCCTGGCGCTTGGATGCCAACCTGGCAACGCCGGACCACAACGTGCCCACCACGGTGAAAGAGCGCGCCGAAGGTAACAGCGGTATCAAAGATCCGGTCTCGCTTATTCAGGTGCAAACCCTGGACGATAACTGCGTCGAGTACGGCATCGAAGAGTTCAAAATCAACGACCCACGCCAGGGTATCGTGCACGTGGTAGGCCCCGAGCAGGGCGCTACATTGCCCGGTATGACCGTGGTATGCGGCGACTCCCACACCGCCACCCACGGCGCATTTGGTGCCTTGGCTCACGGTATTGGTACGTCAGAAGTGGAGCATGTATTAGCCACTCAGTGCCTGCTGGCGCAAAAGATGAAAAACATGCAGGTGCGCGTCGAAGGAAAGCTGGGCCTGGGCGTGACCGCAAAAGACGTAGTGCTGGCGATTATCGGCAAGATTGGCACCGCAGGCGGCACAGGCTACGCCATCGAGTTCGCTGGCAGCGCCATCGAGTCGCTCTCCATGGAAGGCCGCATGACGGTGTGCAACATGGCGATTGAAGCGGGTGCTCGCGTGGGCCTGATCGCCGTGGACGATACCACTATCGACTACCTCGCCGAGCGCCCCTTTGCGCCCACCGCCGAGCAGTGGGAAGCCGCCGTGGCCGACTGGCGTCTGCTGGTCTCCGATGCCGATGCCCACTTCGATAAAGTGGTCACCCTGAAGGCCGAAGAGATTGAACCGCAGGTGAGCTGGGGCACCAGCCCGGAAATGGTCACCGGTATTTCAGGCCAAGTACCCGACCCGCAAGCCGCCGATGACGAAACCGTTCAGCGCAGCCACGCCCGCGCGTTGGAGTACATGGGCTTGCAGGCGAATCAGAAGATCACCGATATCAAGTTGGATAAAGTCTTTATCGGTTCCTGTACTAACTCGCGTATTGAAGACCTGCGTGAAGCGGCAAAAGTGGCCAAGGGCAACAAGGTGGCCGATTCCATCAAACTGGCCATGGTGGTGCCGGGTTCTGGCTTGGTGAAGCGCCAAGCGGAAGCGGAAGGCCTGGACAAAATCTTCATTGAGGCGGGCTTTGAATGGCGCGAGCCGGGCTGCTCCATGTGTCTGGCCATGAATGCCGACAAGCTGGGCGCAGGCGAGCATTGTGCGTCTACCTCTAACCGTAACTTCGAGGGTCGCCAGGGCTACGGTGGTCGTACTCACTTGGTCAGCCCTGCCATGGCAGCGGCAGCGGCGATTGCCGGTCACTTTGTCGATGTACGCACCTTACCCGCTAACGACGCCACACACGCGCAGGAGGCCTAAGTCATGAAAAAGTTTGAACGTTTTGAAGGCATCGTCGCGCCGCTGGATCGCGCTAATGTCGACACCGACCTGATCATTCCCAAGCAGTTTTTGAAGTCCATCAAGCGGACCGGCTTTGGCGTCAATTTGTTCGACGAGCTGCGCTATTTGGATGAAGGCCAGCCGGGTCAGGACTGCTCCCAGCGCCCGCTGAATCCGGATTTCGTCTTGAACCAGCCGCGCTACCAGGGCGCCGAGGTACTGCTGGCGCGGCGTAACTTCGGCTGCGGTAGCTCCCGCGAACACGCCCCTTGGGCGCTGGAAGATTTCGGTTTTAAAGTCGTGATTGCCCCGAGCTTTGCCGATATTTTCTACAACAACGCCTTCAAGAACGGCATTCTGCTGATCACCCTGGCGGAAGAGGAAGTGGATCGCCTGTTTGCTGAAGTAGAGGCCAACGAGGGTTATCAGTTAGATATCGACCTTGAGCACCAGCGGGTGATCACGCCCAGCGGCGAAATTCTGGAGTTTGAGGTGGACGCATTCCGCAAGCACTGCCTGCTGAATGGCTTGGACGATATTGGCATCACCCTGCAAGACGAAGACGCTATTCGTAGCTTTGAGGAGAAGCATCGCCAGCAGCGCCCGTGGCTGTTCCGCCAGCCAGCTTAGCGTCCACTCACCGAGTAATGGCAAGGGCAAGTCTATGCGAGGGTCTTTTTCCATGGATGGCAAAAGTAGCGCCCAGGGAGGGGTTCACAGCGCCCTCGCAGAGAGTTGCCATGGGCTATGAATATCTAAATTATCAGTGCTAAGGATTGAGCATGACTCATAAAGTGTTACTGCTGCCCGGTGATGGTATCGGCCCGGAAATCGCGGCTCAGGCGGCGCGGTTATTGAAAGCCTGCCAAGAGGCGGGCTTGGATATCGAGGTAGAAGAGGGCTTGGTGGGCGGTTCCGCTTACGAGGTCCACGGCGAGCCGCTGCCCGCTGAAACACTGGAAAAAGCCAAAGCCGCCAGCGCCATTCTGCTGGGTGCGGTGGGTGGCCCCAAGTGGGATAAACTCGAAGACCTCTCCAAGCGCCCTGAAAAAGGCCTGCTGGGGCTGCGTAAGAATCTCGGTCTGTTCGGCAACCTTCGCCCGGCCATGCTCTACCCGCAGCTAGCCAGCGCTTCCAGTCTAAAGCCCGAGCTGGTGGCCGGGCTGGATATCATGATCGTGCGTGAACTCACCGGCGGCATCTACTTCGGCCAGCCGCGCGGTATCGAAGAGCGTAACGGTGAGCGCGTTGGTTTCAACACCTATATCTACTCTGAAAGCGAAATCGAGCGTATTGGTCGTGTCGCCTTCGAGATGGCCCAGAAGCGCGGCAAGAAGCTCTGCTCGGTGGACAAGGCCAACGTGTTGGAAGTGACGATTCTGTGGCGTGAGGTCATGGAGCGGCTGGCGCCGGAATACCCGGATGTCGAGCTGTCCCACATGTACGTGGACAACGCCGCCATGCAGCTGGTGCGTGCGCCGAAGCAGTTCGATGTGGTGGTCACCGGCAACATGTTTGGCGACATTCTCTCCGATGCCGCCGCCATGCTGACCGGCTCCATCGGCATGTTGCCGTCTGCCTCGCTCAACGAGAGCGGGCAGGGCATGTACGAGCCTTGCCACGGCAGCGCGCCGGATATCGCGGGCCAAAACATCGCCAACCCGCTGGCCATGATGCTCTCCGTGGCGATGATGCTGCGTTACTCGCTCAATGAAACGGCGATGGCTGAGCGTATCGAAGCCGCCGTGGGTAGCGTGTTGGACGATGGCTTGCGCACCGCCGATATCGCCTCTGAAGGCATGAAGCGCGTCTCGACGGTTGAGATGGGGGACGCCGTACTCGCGGCGTTCGAGCATTATCAAGCATAAAGCGAGCTTGCTAACTAACTGATTCGCCTTGTTGCTTTGTAAACAGACCGCGTCGGCCGCCCTCAGGGGTGGCCGACGTCGTGTCTGATATGTGTGTATAATATAGGTCTCATTCTTAGTTGGAGGACTTCACATGTTGAAAGTCGGTTTCGTGGGATGGCGTGGCATGGTTGGCTCGGTGCTGATGCAGCGCATGCAGGAAGATGGTGATTTTAACGGCATTGAGCCGATCTTTTTTACCACTTCTCAAGTCGGCCAGCCTGGTCCCGACATCGGCGTGGACGTGCCTCCGCTGAAAGATGCGTTTGCACTGGATGACCTGAAAGCGCTGGACGTGATCATCACCTGTCAGGGCGGTGACTACACCAAGAAGGTCTACGGCGACCTGCGCAGCGGCGGTTGGCAAGGCTACTGGATCGATGCCGCCAGCACCCTGCGGATGGAAGACGAAGCCACCATTATCCTCGACCCGGTGAACCGCAAGGTCATCGATGCGCAGCTGGCGAAAGGTGCCAAAACCTTCGTGGGTGGCAACTGCACCGTCAGCCTGATGCTGATGGGCCTTGGCGGCCTGTTCGAGGCCGATATGGTCGAGTGGATGACCTCCATGACCTATCAGGCGGCGTCTGGCTCCGGTGCCAAGCACATGCGCGAGCTGCTCAACCAGATGGGCCACCTGCGTGATAGCGTGGCCAGCGAATTGGCCGACCCGGCAAGCGCCATTCTGGATATCGACCGCAAAGTGACGGCAGCCATGCGCAGCGGTGATTTCCCCACTGACAACTTCGCTGCGCCGTTGGCAGGCAGCTTGTTGCCGTGGATCGACACCAAGCTCGATAACGGCCAGAGCCGTGAAGAGTGGAAGGGTAGCGTCGAGACCAATAAGATTCTGGGGCTTGAGAACAACCCGATTCCCATTGATGGCCTCTGCGTACGTATTGGTGCTATGCGCTCTCACAGCCAGGCGTTCACCATCAAGCTGAAGCAAGATGTGCCGCTGGATGAGATTGAAGAACGTATTGCCAAGCATAACGAGTGGGTCAAGCTGATCCCCAACGACAAAGACGCCACCATTGCGGGCCTAACGCCTGCAGCTGCCACTGGCACGCTGCAAGTGCCGGTAGGCCGCCTGCGTAAGCTGAAAATGGGCGGTGAATACCTTTCAGCGTTCAGCGTGGGTGACCAGCTGCTATGGGGTGCTGCTGAGCCGCTCAAGCGCATGCTGAAAATTCTGCGTGAGCAGTAAGCGGTCGCGAAACACCGGCGTTTAATCGCTAGCTAAAAATGGGAAGCTGTTCGCAGCTTCCCATTTTTTTGCCGTGACTTATGTTTCTAATCCGTGACTTCATGCAAATGTATGCGTTGAACATAACGCCATGATAAATACGCTATGATGAGAACGAACTAACTTATCTCGTCGCAACAGAATGAAGGTGTTGCATCGTGGCAGTGAATCGCAGGCAGTAGGGGCCCTACATGAAAAAGAAGCTGGCATGGTGGTTGTGGTTGCCACTGAGCGCTGTTAGCCCGTTGGCTTTAGCGGTTGGGCTTGGGCAAGCCACCGTGAATTCTCCGCTGCAATCGCCGCTAGATGCCACCGTGCCGCTGGTCGATGCCGCCGGTGTGGCGCTAGACGATGTACGCGTGGAAATTGCAAATGAAGCTGCCTTTAACGCGCTGGGCTTAGAGTGGACGCCGCTGGTCGCCAGCGTGCGCGCTGAATTACAGCGTATGCCCGGAGGCCCACAGTTGGTGCTGCGTTCTGAGCAAGCGGTGAACGAGCCATGGTTGGATCTCTTGGTCACCATCACTACGCCTGAAGGGCGGCGTACGGAAGCGATTATGCTGCTGTTTGACCCGCCCAATATGGTGAATGCACGCAGTCCATCGCATGAGCAGCAGAAAATTGCTCTACCCAATCGCCAGTCTGCCGCTTCTGCAGCCCCAGGCGTGCCAAGCGGCGGTAGCACTTCCACAGCAAATAACACCGCTTATGTGGCAAGTGGCGATACGCTGTGGAGTGTGGCCGACCGGATTAAGTCCGATAATGCTAGCGTACAGCAGATGATAGTGGCGCTGGTGGATGCAAATCCGAGCGTTTTTCCCTCTGGCAATATCAATAGCCTGCGCGCTGGCCAAACGTTGACGGTGCCGAGCCGGGAACAGGTGATGGCGCGCTCACCCGGTGAGGCGGCGCGTGCGGTACAAGCAATGCGGCGGACAAGTCAATCGCCGCCTGCCGAAGCGGCGGCAGAAATCCCGCAGGAAGAGCTGGATCAGGCCGCCGGTGATAGCGCTTCTGTCGCGGAGTCAGCGGCAGAGCCACTTGACGCTGAGCAGGCGCAAAATCCTGAAAGTGCGCTGGCTGGCCTTACTTTAGATGACGTCATAGAGCAGCTGGCCGAAAGCCAAGCCATGCTCCAACAAGTGCTTGAAGAGCGAGCCCAGCTGCGTATAGAGCTGGCTGAGCTACGCCGGGAGGTTGCTGCGTTAACCGAGGCGCTGAATGCCTCTCAGCAGGAGAGCCGCGCGGCTAATGCCGTCGCAACGGGGCTTTCGGTAGGCGCAGGGCGTGAGCAAGGCCAGGGCGCTTCACCTGAACCTACTGCCAATCAGGGCAGTGTGTTAGCGCCGCTAGCTGAGTATCGGTGGCCGCTAGCCAGTGCTGCCCTCGTGCTGTTGTTGGCAGGGTTAGTCTGGTCGCGTAAGCGCCGAGAGCGTCAGTGGGAAGATGCACCGGTAACCGAACGTTCCGTAACGCCTCCGCCGGCGTCTGCTGCGACAGCCTCAGGGCGCACGGAGCCGCATGTCGCGGAGCCTGCCCATGCTGCCCCTTTTGAATCACAGGCTGCTGAGCCAGAGCTGGAGACCGCAGCGTTTGATGAAGCGCCGGTAATGAAGCCCGGCATGGCTGCGCCAAATGAGGAGCCGCCAACGGTTAGTGACAGCGAAGCACCAAAAGAGTGGGAAGCGGACGACGATGACGTGTTTACACGCAGCCAAGCATCGGGATTAGCGGCACAGCGTCAGCAGCATAAACCGGATAGCCAAGATCAGGTATCGCTAGCGCCTTCGACGGCGAAACAGGAAGCCAGTGCGCTCGATGATTTATCCCATGCCGATGAGCAGGAAAGCCCGAAGGAGGGCGTGGAGGACGAGGTGTCGCCGCCTGATGAGGATCAGCGCTCTCAGCCCCTGGATTACTACATTGACTATAACCCCCCATCGCTAAAACAAGAGGAAACGGGTGAGGAGGGTGCGTATAACGATGGGCTGAACAGTGGCACGACGACCCCGTCTAAGAGCGCGAATCACACGCGGCGAGTGCCTGAAGAGGAGTGGGAAATCGAAGAGGTGGCATTCGAGCTGCGACGTCGGGATAATAGCTAACCTTCAAAATCCTCTAAATGACGTGGCTCGATGACGCTGTTCTACCACTTTGATGAGACACAACCGCTGGCTGGCCGTTTGGCGATGGGCGTTGAGTACGATGGCTCACGCTTTTGCGGCTTCCAGCGTTTAAAGCATGCGGCCTCTGTCCAGCAGGCCATCGAGGATGCGTTAGCCAAGGTGGCTGGCGCGCCGGTACGTATCCATGCCAGTGGGCGCACAGATTCAGGTGTACACGCCACGCGCCAAGTGATTCACTTCGACCCGCCGGTACAGCGCACCGAAAAGGCCTGGATCTTTGGCGCGAATACCAATCTACCCAGAGACGTGGCGGTGCGTTGGGTGAAGCCGGTGTCCGACGATTTTCACTCCCGCCTGGGGGCGCTGGGGCGCCGCTATCGCTATATTTTCTTGAACCAAATTAGCCGCCCGGTGTTAGAGCGCGCTAACGTGACCTGGTGCCGTGACCCACTGGATGCCGATGCCATGCACCGTGCTGCCCAGGCGTTGGTTGGCGAGCATGACTTCAGTAGTTTTCGCGCCGCCGGTTGTCAGTCGAAAACCCCCTGGCGGCAAATGCACTTTGTGGAAGTGAAGCGTCACGGCCCGCTGGTGGTCATCGATATTCAAGGCAACGCCTTTTTGCACCACATGATTCGCAATATTGCAGGAGCCTTGGCAAGCGTTGGGCGCGGCGTGCAGGACGAAGGGCATATTGAGCGCCTGCTGGCGCTGAAAAACCGCCGTAAAGGGGATGTGACGGCGCCTGCCTGCGGCTTGCATTTTGTCGACTCCATCTACGATGAGCGTTTCGAGTTACCCAAAGAGCCGCTAGGCCCGAATCTACTCGCCTTTACTGGGGAGTGGACCGGAGAGCGCGTATTGCCGGAAAGCCCTCGGGTGGCCGCAAGGCGGCGGCTGACGTTCTCCAAGCAAGCGAAACCCGAGCAGCAGGAGACTTCCTCATGAGCCAGCTGATGACACGCACGCGTATCAAGTTTTGTGGGCTCACTCGCCCGGAAGATATCGCCAAAGCGGTGGCATTGGGTGTCGATGCGCTAGGTTTTGTGATGTGGCCGAAAAGTAGCCGCAGCATTACCCCTGAGGCCCTGCGGGTACTTGCCGCACAGGTGCCTGCGTTTGTGACCCGCGTGGGGCTATTTGTGAACCAGCCTGCCGAGCTGATTGAGCAGTGTCTGCCGCATTTAGATCTTATTCAGTTCCACGGCGATGAGTCGGCGGCGTTTTGCCAACAGTTTGGGCGACCCTGGATTAAAGCGCTGCGCATGCGCGATGACATCGACCTGCACGAGGCGGCAAAAGAGTACGCGGCGGCGCAAGCGCTGCTGTTAGATGCCTACCGCCCGGGCGTGCCGGGTGGAACTGGCGAGACTTTTGATTGGTCTAGAATCCCCTCAACCTTGGAAAAACCTGTTATCCTCGCGGGTGGGCTAACAGCCAATAATATTGCCGCCGCGGTGACTCAGGTAGCGCCGTATGCGGTTGATGTTTCAGGCGGTATTGAGGCATCCCCCGGTGTTAAAGAGGCCGAGTTAATGGCCGCTTTTGTTCGTCATGTGGCGCAGGCCAATACGCATTAAGCGTTACCACCTGCGTGCACTCAGAATTACGATGCGTGGCTCACCGCGAACGTGGGCGCGCTAGACGTTTGTTCATTCATTTTTGCCTTTTCTGGCGATCTTGTGAGGTATGCCTGTGACTGTCTCAGCAACTGAAACCAAGTTCAGCGACCTGACCCGAATGCCGGATGCCCGTGGTCATTTTGGCCCCTACGGCGGCCGGTTTGTGTCAGAAACCTTAAGCTTTGCCCTGGAAGAGTTGGAGCAGATTTATCTGAGTTTGCGTGATGATCCGGATTTTCAGGCCGAGTTTGATCGTGACTTGGCTCACTACGTGGGCCGTCCATCTCCGCTTTATCATGCAAAGCGCTGGTCGGAGTCGTTAGGCGGCGCGCAAATCTGGCTGAAGCGGGAAGACCTCAACCACACGGGCGCTCATAAGGTTAATAACACCATTGGTCAGGCGCTGTTGGCGAAAAAGACCGGCAAGCCGCGCGTGATTGCTGAAACCGGTGCTGGCCAGCACGGCGTTGCCACGGCCACCGTAGCCGCCCGCTTGGGCCTTGAGTGCGATGTCTATATGGGGGCTGCCGATGTGCAGCGCCAGAAGCTCAACGTTTACCGCATGCGTCTGTTGGGTGCCCGTGTCATCCCGGTGGAGTCTGGCACCCGTACACTTAAAGACGCCATGAACGAAGCCCTGCGCGATTGGGTAACGAACGTGGATAATACCTTCTATATCATCGGTACCGTGGCGGGCCCGCACCCATATCCGCAGCTGGTGCGTGATTTCAATGCCGTGGTGGGCCGCGAAGCCCGTCGCCAGTCACTAGAGCAAATCGGCCGTTTACCCGATGCGCTGGTCGCCTGCGTGGGCGGTGGCTCCAACGCGCTGGGTCTCTTCTATCCGTTTGTAGAGGATGATGCAGTGGCCATGTACGGCGTAGAAGCCGGTGGCGACGGGGTAGAGACAGGCCGTCACGCCGCACCGCTCTCATCTAACGCGCCGCGTGGCGTGCTGCACGGCAACCGAACTTACCTGATGTCGGATGAGGCGGGGCAGGTGTCGGATACGCACTCGATTTCTGCAGGCCTGGATTACCCCGGCGTTGGCCCCGAACACGCGCTGTGGAAAGACGTGGGCCGGGTTAACTATGTAGCCGCGAACGATAAAGAGGTGCTGGAAGCCTTCCGTGAGCTGACCCACATGGAGGGCATTATGCCCGCCTTGGAGTCTGCCCATGCGTTGGCCCATGCCAAGGTGCTGGCTCCTACCATGCGCCCGGATCAGCATATTGTGGTGAACCTCTCGGGTCGTGGTGATAAAGACATCATGACCGTTGCGAAAATCGACGGCATCGAGTTTTAAGGGCTAGCATGAATCGTATTGACCAGCGTTTTTCAGAGTTAAAGCAGCAGGGGCGTAAAGCCCTGATCCCTTACATCACCGCAGGCGACCCGGCACCGCAGTATACCGTTGGCTTTATGCATGCCTTGGTAGACGCGGGCGCTGATGTGATTGAGCTTGGCGTGCCGTTTTCAGATCCCATGGCCGATGGCCCGGTGATCCAGAAAGCCTGTGAGCGGGCGCTGAAGCAGGGCACTCGCTTGGTGGACCTGCTGGAAATGGTGGCCGAGTTTCGCCAAACCGACACCACGACGCCCATCGTCTTGATGGGCTATCTCAACCCTATCGAGCGCATCGGCTACGAGGTGTTTGCCGATAAAGCCGCGAGTGTTGGGGTGGATGGTGTGCTGGTAGTTGATATGCCACCAGAAGAAGCCGATGAGTTCGGCCCGCTGCTGAAGGCACGTGGCTTGGCAGCGATTTTCCTCGTTGCGCCTACCACTTCCCATGCCCGTGCCGCTACAATATGCGCCCACGGTGAGGGCTACCTTTACTATGTTTCGCTAAAAGGTGTCACCGGTGCGGCAACGCTGAACGCTGAAGACGTTGCCGAGCACCTTGCGCCACTGCGTGATATGACCGATTTACCGCTTTGCGTTGGTTTTGGTATTCGCGATGGTGTGACGGCTGCCGAAGTGGCAAAAGTTGCCGACGGCGTGATTGTGGGCAGTGCACTGGTTAACCGTATTGCCGATAGCGTCGATGCGCCTGAAACGATCGCCGGGCAGTTAAAAAGCGTGCTGGCAGAAATGCGCACCGCGATGGACGCCTAAGCGCGTTCCCTCATCGTCTACACTGAATTGATTGACGACACTCATCAGGCTTGGCGCTGCCAAGCCTTGACGTACACGGAAGCCTTTTTGATATGAGCTGGTTAGACAAGATCGTGCCCTCCATGGGGCGTATCCAGCGTAAAGACCGTCGTGCCAGCGTGCCCGATGGTCTCTGGCGTAAATGTCCCAAGTGTGAAGCCGTTCTCTACCTGCCTGAATTAGAGAAACATCACAGCGTATGCCCCAAGTGTGAGCATCATTTACGCTTAACGGCGCGCAAACGCTTGGACTGGTTCCTGGATAAACAGGGGCGCGAAGAGATCGCGGCAGAGATTGAGCCGAATGATCGCCTCAAATTCCGCGACTCCAAGAAGTACAAAGACCGCCTGACCGCAGCGCAAAAAGAGACTGGCGAGAAAGACGCGCTGGTGGCGATGCGCGGCGAGCTGGATGGCCTGCCGATCGTTGCTGTGGCGTTTGAGTTCACCTTTATGGGTGGTTCTATGGGCGCTGTGGTGGGTGAGAAATTTGTACGTGCCGCCACCATCGCTCTGGAAGAGGGCATTCCGTTGGTCTGCTTTGCTGCCTCGGGTGGTGCGCGTATGCAGGAAGCGCTGTTCTCGCTGATGCAGATGGCGAAAACCTCAGCGGCCCTTGAGAAACTCAAGCAGGCGGGCGTGCCCTATATTTCGGTGCTGACTGACCCCGTGTTTGGTGGTGTTTCGGCTTCCTTGGCGATGTTGGGCGACCTAAATATTGCCGAGCCCAACGCGCTAATTGGTTTTGCTGGCCCCCGTGTTATTGAGCAAACCGTGCGTGAAACGCTGCCGGAAGGTTTCCAGCGCAGTGAGTTCCTGCTAGAGCACGGCACGGTGGACATGATTGTTCACCGCCACGATATGCGTGCCCGCGTGGGTGGCGTGCTGCGTAAGCTGACACATCAAAGTGCTAACCCTGCTGAAGGTGATCTGCCCGAAGCTGAGGTGGTTGAGCCGGTGGCCAATGAAGAGCAGCTAGCGGAAGCGGCAGAGACATCTGCTCAAGCCGATTCTCGTCACGCGACGAGCGATGACGCTTCACGCAATGCCTAACACCTTAGCCGAGTGGCTTCACCACCTTGAAACCCTGCATCCCGTAGGGATCGATATGGGGCTGGAGCGTGTTTCTCTGGTGGCCAAGCGTATGGGGTTGCTAGAGCGCCCCATCGCGAAACAGGTCATCACGGTAGCAGGTACCAATGGCAAGGGGTCTACCCTTGCCATGATAGATGCTGTCGCCCGCGCTCATGGGTTGCGGGCGGGTACTTATACCTCTCCGCACCTGCTGCGTTACAACGAACGCGTGACGGTGGATGGCCGGGAAGCCAGCGACCAGCGTTTGGTGGAAGGCTTTCAGCAAGTAGAAAACGCCCGCTTACAAGAGCCTTCAATTAGCCTCACGTATTTCGAAGCTGGCACGCTGTGTGCGCTGTGGTGCTTGGCTAATGCCACATTGGATATTGCGATTCTGGAAGTGGGGCTGGGCGGCCGTTTAGACGCGGTGAATATTATTGACGCGGATGTGGCTATCGTGACCACGATTGCGCTTGATCACGCGAATTTTCTAGGCAACGATCTTGAACAGATCGGGCGAGAAAAGGCGGGTATTTTTCGCCCGCTAAAACCCGCTGTGCTAGGTAGCCAGTCGCTTCCGCCAAGCGTGTTGGAATCAGCAATAGCGATAGCGGCCCATAGCTACGCACTAGGCACCGCCTTCAGTCATAGCGCTGGTGAGACGGTAGGCAACCCCTGGTGCTGGCATGGCCTTACTGCCGATGGCAGTACACTTTCGCTGGATGGTTTACCAGACCCTGGATTGCCAATTGATAATGCCGCCACGGCGCTTCAAGCGCTGGCCTTAGCGGGTGTCACTTTGCAGTTAAACACGGTGCGCAAAGCGCTGCGTACGGTAACGCTCTCCGGACGAATGCAGTGGGTAGGGCCGTGGTGTTTGGACGTAGGGCATAACCCTCATGCGGCACACTACGTGGCCCGCCGTTTGCCAGCACCACCCAAAGGGGGTCGTCAGTGGGCGTTGATTGGTATGCTTAACGACAAAGATGCCGACGGTGTGATTCAGGCGCTTTTGCCAAGTATCACGGACTGGGTGTGCGTTACCCTTGAAGGTGAGCGTGGCCGTTCTGCAGACGAGTTAGCCAAACGTATTACGTCGCTGGGCGGACACGTGTATTATTGCGCCGACTCCCCCGCAGCGGGGGCTGCCAAGCTTGCCAAGCAGCTAGCCCCAGAGGACCGCGTGCTGGCCACCGGCTCATTCTTCACGGTAGCTGAGTTACTGGCCATGCCACTGCCGCAAGCAGCGCCGCGGGCACGCTAAGCTTGATGGAGAGGGATATGAAATACGGTAAAACGGAACGCATTAGTGGCATCGTGATACTGCTGGCGCTACTGGCCATCGTTGTCCCTTGGTTGATGAGCGACCCCGCACCTCGGGAAGAGCGCCCTCAGCCCACCTTTGTAATCGAACAGCCTGTGGATGTGGAGCGTCAAGATGTGCCCGTGCCTGACATGCCTGACACCATTGATACACCTGCACCGTCGTCACCTGTCCTTACCGATGAAGCGCTGGATGAGCCGATAGAGGAAATACCTCGAGCGCCACAAACAGATCAAGTAGCGAGCTCTAGTTCTGATGAAGGTTCATCGTCGCAAACCGCTGCTGCCGAGCCTAGCCAACAAGCGCCTTCGCAGCCCAGCCGTGAACCGGATTCTCCGCCGCAAGAAGACCCCATTGCCGCGCTGGTCGCAGCGAATGAGAGCCGTAATAGCAGTGCCTCCGTAGCACCCTCTGCTCAGCAGCAGGGTGAGTGGGCAGTCCAGGTGGGCAGCTTTGGTGATACCGCCAACGCCCAGCGTATTAGCGACCAGCTAAGCGGTGAAGGTTTTAGCGTGTTTCAGCGCGCCCGTGATAACAATCTGACTACTGTATTAGTAGGCCCTTACGCCACGTCTGAGGATGGTGAGGCAGCGATGGCGCTTATCAAACAGCGTATTAATGTGCAGGGTCTGCTTGTTCGAGTAAGAGATTAACGATGGCATTGACCTGGATTGATGCGCTGTTTTTAGCCGTTCTTGGGCTTTCGATGCTGGCGGGCTTTGTGCGCGGTTTCGTGCGCGAGTCGCTTGGCTTAGCTGCTTGGGTCGTTGCGTTAATGGTCGCACGTGTTTTGGCGGAGCCCGTTGCAGAGTTAATGAGCGGCTTTATTGAGAGCTTTGATGCACGCTTAGTGCTGGCATTTGCTCTGGTGATTTTTGCCGTCATTCTGTTATGTGGCATTGTTATTCGCGTGGTGCATGCGGCCGTTGAATGGGTTGGCATGGGGTTGTTGAATCGATTTGCAGGTGCTGCCTTTGGGATAGCCCGCGGGGCGGTGATTCTGCTAGTGGCTACGGTGTTGATTACCCTAACGCCGCTGGCTGAGCTCCAGGCTTGGCAGCAAGCATCGTTACGGTCAACCTTTATTGAGCTTCGCGATTGGGCGGTCAGCCAGCTAGACCAATGGGAGCGGGAGCTGCCGACACCGCCTGAGTCGCTGCGCGATATTTCGCTACCTGAACTGCGTCGCCCACAGCCGACGCTACCCTCCAGCAGCGCCCCTGAGGTTGAGTAACGGGAACTGCCAGAAAATTCTCCGCTGGTGCTGCTTCCAGCGCCAGTGCTTGTCAGTTTGATGAACGTACGGGCTTGCGTCAGTAAGCCATGGTATTAAAGCGAGGTAACTGGAATGTGCGGTATAGTGGGCCTTCTGGCCAAGCAGGCAGTAAATCAGGGAATCTACGATGCCCTGACCGTACTTCAGCATCGGGGCCAAGACGCTGCCGGAATGATGACTTGGAACGAGGGGCGCTTCCTACTGCGCAAGAGTAACGGCTTAGTTCGTGACGTCTTCCATACTCGCCACATGGCACGCCTGAAAGGCAACCTGGGCATTGGTCATGTTCGCTATCCGACAGCTGGCTCCTCCAGTGAGGCAGAATCACAGCCTTTCTACGTTAACTCTCCTTACGGCATTGCGCTGGCCCACAACGGTAACCTGACCAACTCAGAGCAGTTGAAGCAGGAGCTGTTCTCCACTGATCTTCGCCATATCAATACCAGCTCTGACTCGGAAGTGCTGCTGAATGTGTTCGCCCATGAATTGGGCAAGCAGGGGCTGCATCTAGAAGCTGAGGATATTTTCGATGCGGTTCGTAGAGTGCACCGGCGCTGCAAAGGCGGCTACGCGGCGGTCGCGATTATTAATGGGTTTGGTATGGTGGCGTTCCGTGACCCCCACGGCATTCGTCCGGTGGTGTTTGGTACCCGTCAGGATGCTGATGGCCAAGAGGTGATGATTGCCTCTGAGTCGGTGGCCCTGGACGTGGGTGGCTTCGAGCTGGAACGCGACCTTGGCCCCGGCGAAGCGATTTTTGTTGATATGCAGGGGCAAGTACACACCCAGGTATGTGCAGATCGCCCACAGCTACGCTCGTGCATTTTTGAGCATGTTTATCTGGCGCGTCCTGACTCTATCCTGGACGGTGCTTACGTTTACGGCACGCGGATGCAGATGGGTCGTAAGCTGGGTGATCGCATCTTGAGCGAGTGGCCGGATCACGATATCGATGTGGTTATTCCAATTCCCGATACCTCGCGTACTTCCGCTCTAGAGATGGCTCAGCATCTCGGCGTGACCTACCGCGAAGGCTTTATGAAGAACCGCTACATTGGCCGTACCTTTATTATGCCGGGTCAAACCCAGCGTAAAAAATCGGTACGCCAAAAGCTGAACGCCATTGATGTGGAGTTCAAAGGCAAGAATGTACTGCTAGTGGATGACTCCATCGTACGAGGTACCACCTGCAAACAGATTATTCAGATGGCGCGAGATGCTGGTGCGCGTAAGGTTTACTTTGCCTCTGCCGCGCCGCCCGTTCGCTACCCCAACGTTTATGGGATTGATATGCCTGCGGCGTCTGAGCTGATCGCCCATGGTCGTACTGAAGAGGAAGTTGGGCAGCTGATCGGTGCCGACCGCATCTTCTATCAGGATCTGGAAGATCTAAAAGACGCCTGCCGCGAAGTAAATCCTGACATGGAAGCCTTCGACTGTTCAGTATTTGACGGTAACTACGTCACTGGCGACATTGACGATGCGTATTTGGCCGTCTTGGAAGCCAGCCGTAACGATGCAGTAAAAGATCAGAGCGCGGGTGACCACGCGCTGGTCGATATGCATAATCAAGACGACGATCTGGACGATTAAGTGTCACGCTACCTGCGGTGCCCAAGTGGCCCGCAGGAGAAATGTGTATGTGGTGCAATAATTAGCATTTTGAAATCGCGTTTGGAATAAGGGGCTCTGCCATGCACGAAGATAGCCATCAGGATGAGTGGTCGCTTGAGACGCTTGCTATTCGCGCGGGCCACCACCGCACGTTTGAGCAGGAGCACTCGGAACCCATTTTTCCCACATCAAGCTTTGTGTACGAGAGTGCTGCCGAGGCGGCACGCAAGTTTGGTGGTAAAGAGCCAGGCAATGTTTACTCGCGCTTTACGAACCCTACCGTACATACTTTCGAGCGCCGTCTAGCGGCGCTTGAAGGTGGTGAACGCTGCGTGGCGACTAGCTCTGGCATGTCAGCCATTCTCTCAACGGCGCTGGCACTGCTTTCAGCAGGCGATGAGATTGTGGCGTCTCGTTCGCTATTTGGCTCCACGGTCAGCCTGTTTGATAAGTATCTGGGCAAGTTCGGTATCACAACGCGCTATGTGGAGCTTTCCAACTTGGCCGCGTGGGAAGAGGCGATCAGCCCTAAGACTAAGCTGCTGTTTGCTGAAACGCCTTCAAACCCGCTTTCCGAAGTGGCGGATATCCCTGCGCTGGCGGCGCTCGCCAAGCGTAGCGGTGCACTGCTCGCCATTGATAACTGCTTTTTGACCCCCGCACTGCAAAAGCCTATCGCGCTAGGTGCGGACTTGGTCATTCACTCTGCCACGAAATATCTGGATGGTCAGGGACGCGCAGTAGGCGGAGCCGTGGTAGGCAAGCATGACGTGATGGAAGAAGTTTTTGGTGTCGTGCGCACCTGTGGACCTTGCATGAGCCCGTTTAATGCGTGGATTTTCACCAAAGGCTTGGAAACCCTCTCACTGCGTATGAAAGCGCACTGTGAAAACGCACTGGCACTGGCGCTCTGGCTAGATCAGCATCCGGCCGTCAATCGCGTCTACTACAGCGGGCTGGAAGCACATCCTCAACATGTGTTAGCGAAACAGCAGCAGCAGGGCTTTGGTGCGGTGCTCGGTTTTGAGGTGAAAGGTGGGCAAGAGGGCGCTTGGCAGGTCATTGATGCCACGCGGATGCTTTCCATTACCGGGAACTTAGGTGATGTAAAAACCACTATTACTCATCCGGCAACCACCACGCATGGCCGTCTCTCGGACGCACAGAAAGCGGCGGCAGGCATTTCGCCGGGCTTGGTTCGTGTGGCCGTTGGGCTTGAAAGTCAGGAAGATATTCAGCGTGACTTGGCACGAGGCCTAGATGTACTAGCCGCCCAGTAAGGAACATTGGTTCAAGCTAAATAAAAAACCCACCGTGAGGTGGGTTTTTGTCATCTAAGGAGCTAAGCGTTTCTGCGTTGGACAGCAGCGCTTACCTGTCTTAGGAGGCGTTGCGATGCGGCAGGTCAGACTGCGCAATCTGGTCATTGTTGCTGTTTGAGTGACGCGCTTCAGAGCTAGGCTCGATAACGGTGTTTTTAGCAGCATCACCGTTTACACGCGTCAGATCAGCGGGCGTCAGGTTTAAGCTTTCTGTGCTGTGGTTCACAGAAGAGCTGGCCTGAACGATTTCATTGAGCTCAGCAGAGCCTTGTTCGGCTAGAGCCGCTGTAGAGGTCAATGTTAGGGCGATAGCGGAAATAAGGGTCAATTTTTTCATGGGTCATACTCTCTATAGATAGTGGATTCGTTTAAAAGCGTTGTGATGTGTCGTGTCAGAAAGTGCGCTAATAATAAGTGCGCTAAACAAATAGTAAAATTGATTAAAATTGCTGGGTTTGTTCGATTTTTTAAACTTTCGTCTAAGATGCTAGGCTTGGAACATGTCGTGGAGAATTTGTGAAGAAGCATCAGAGTCATTAGCGACATAACCAATGGTTTTTACGAACGATGTATTCTGCTTTTTTCAGCAGAGTTTTTGCCGGTGAAACGGTATGCTCATTACGAAACGAGCGGGCAGACCCTTGCGGGCAGTTTTATATGGGGAATCAAGGATGTTGCGGAACACACGCAGCGGTTGGGGTGTCATTAGTATTCTTTTTCACTGGCTCAGTGCCCTGGCGATCATTGGGTTGTTTATTTTGGGCTGGTGGATGACCGGATTGGGTTATTACGATCCTTGGTATAACCAAGGCCCCTGGGTTCATCGCTCGATAGGTATTTTGTTACTACTGGCGACCGTAGGCCGCTTAATATGGCGTTTTGCTCAGCCCACGCCTGCGGGAGAAGGCAGCCGCTTAGAGCAAGCTGCTGCTCACCTGGGCCATATAGCGCTTTATGTACTATTACTGCTTGTGCTGACCAGTGGCTATTTGATTTCCACAGCGAATGGCCGCGGTATTAGCGTGTTTGGATGGTTTGAGATTCCTGCGGTGCTGTACGATCTGCCGAATCAGGCAAGCCTTGCGGGGGAGGTTCATTGGTATAGCGCGATTGCGCTAATGCTGTTGGCGGGTGGTCATGCCCTGGCAGCGTTAGTACATCACTACCGGTATCGTCATACAACGCTGAGTCGGATGGTAAACCCCCGCTATAGCCGAACCAGCCTCTGATTGCTGGGTGACAATTTTTGAACGCTGTCGGGTAAGGTAGAGGCAATGCCGACAGTGCCCATAAAGGAAAGAAAGGAGATGGAAATAATGATGAAGAAAAGCGTAATGGCAGTAGCCGTAGCGGCAGCGGCGATGGTTCCTTTGAGCCAAGCACAGGCAGCGGACTACCAGATTGATACGGAAGGCCAGCACGCCTTCGTTCAATTCAAAATTAACCACCTGGGCTTCTCCTACATCCTGGGCAGCTTTGAAGAGTTTGACGGCCAGTTCTCTTACGATGCTGACGATCTGGACGCTTCTTCTGTCGAAATGGAAGTTCAAATTGATAGTCTGACCAGTAATCATGCTGAGCGTGACCGTCACATCTTGAGTGGTGACTTCCTGAATGCCAGCGAATTCCCCACGGCGACGTTTACTTCTACCGGTTTTGAATCTACCGGCGACAATGAAGGCGTTGTGACCGGTGAGCTAACGCTGCATGGTCAGACTCAAGTGATCGAAATGCCGGTAACCCTGATGGGCGAAGGTGAAGACCCCTGGGGCAATTACCGTGCAGGTTTTGAAGGCAGCACGATGCTTACCCTCGGCGATTTCGGTATTAACATGAGCGATTTCCCGGAAGTTATGCACGAAGTTGAGCTGTACGTGACGTTTGAAGGTATTCGCCAGTAAGCGATACGGTTTAAAAACGCCGCCACCCTAACGGGTGGTGGCGTTTTTTTGCGTTTAGTATTCCTACATTTATGATGTTAAGGAGTCAGTTTTTGGCAGCTGTCATGCAACAACGCGAGTTGGCGATAACCCTATGGCGGCAAACGTGGCCGATGGCCATTGGTGTGCTGGCGCTATTGGGTTTTCAGCTTGTGGATAGTGCGTTTATCGCACGTTTAGGCACTGCGCCGCTGGCGGCTCAGTCGTTTACCTTTCCTCTGTCGTTTTTGATCATTGGTATACAAGTGGGAATGGGCATTGCCATCGCCGCGCTGATTTCCAGAGCATTAGGAGCAGGAGAGCAGGCGAGGGCCAAGCGGCTCTCAAGTCTAGTGCTGATTGCTGGTGGGGCGGTGATTGCCGTACTGGCAGTGGCGTTATGGCTGCTTCAGGTGCCGCTCTTTCAGCTGTTGGGGGCGGACGAAACGGCGCTGACGTATATTCGTACCTACTGGGGGCCTCAGCTATTTTCTGCCTGGTTAGGGGCGCTGCTTTACTTTATGTATAGCGTTTTTCGTGCTCACGGTGATACACGCATGCCCGGCAAGATGATGGTGCTCAGTAGCCTGATCAACCTAGCGCTCGATCCGCTGTTTATTTTTGGTGTAGGTGGCTGGGAAGGTTGGGGGCTTCCGGGGGCAGCGTGGGCGACTGCCGTGGCGTTTTCCGTTGGGCTGTTGCTAACAGGGGCTAAATTGCGGCGCTGTCAGTGGGCGACAATGGATGATATTGGGCAAGAAGCTGTGCGCTCATGGCGGCCTTTTACAGGCATTGCCGCTCCCGCGATGGTCAGCCAGTTAATGCCGCCGCTGGCGGCAATGCTTGCCATTGCCGCAGTGGCGGGCTTAGGCGACACCCAAGTAGCGGCGTGGGGGTTAGCGAGTCGCCTTGAGACGCTATCGCTGATGGTGATTCTTGCCATGACCATGTCGTTGCCCCCTTGGCTGGGGCGCTGTTATGGCGCGGGGGATTGGGGGCAAATTCAGCAGCTTATGCGCCTAGCATTAAAAGTGGCCGTGATCTGGCAGCTAAGCCTTGGCGTGCTGCTGGCGTTAGCGTCGCCGTGGGTGGCCATGGCCTTGGCGGGCAATCCAGGGGTGCAGAGTGAACTTGCTCTGCTGATTCGCTTTATGCTGCCAAGCTACGCAGCACTTGGAGTGTGCATGCTGGTCGTATCGGCGGGTAATGCGCTGGGGTGGCCGCTTAGGGCAATGCTGCTTTCTAGTGCGCGGCTGTTTATCTGCTACCTGCCCTGTTTATGGCTAGGGGCAGCGCTATTTGGCTGGACGGGCCTCGCTGCTGGTGCAGCTATCGGCAATTTACTGGCCGGGCTAACGGCCTGGGTCTTGCTGAAGCGTATCCTCTCCCGCCCGCATCGGCAGGCGGGAGCGTCAGGCTAGCTTAGCGTTTATAGGGGGCTTCTTGGAACGAGAAGTACGTAAACAGCAGGGCCATGGCTAAGTAGCCCATCACAAATTCCGGCGCGGCGTTAAAAGCGAGTTTGGGCGCATGCATTAAGCCGACAAACGAGAAGCCTGCGGCTATCACAGCAAACGCGGCTGCTCGTCGGAATTGGCGGCGAACGCGCAATTGTACACAACATTTGCCAAGGGGTTGATAATCTTATGGCTTTTCGAAATAGCCAGTTGTTACCAACAAAAACGCCCAGGCGCTTGGCCTGGGCGTGGATAGGGTATGCCGTTGGTTAGTCGTTAACCGAAGCAATGGCTTTGGCGAGGTAGGGCAGATTTTCATGGGAGAAGCCTGCCACGTTCGCGCGGCCAGAGCGCACCATATATATGCCGAACTCGTCGCGCAGACGATCTACCTGTTCGGGCGTGAGGCCGGTGTAAGAGAACATACCGCGCTGCTCGGCAACGCAGGCGTACTTCTCATCGAGACCGTAAGGCTTCAGCGCATCAACGAAGTCACGACGCAGCGTGTTGATCCGGTCACGCATTTCGGTCAGCTCTTCGCGCCACATGGCAGAAAGCTCTGCATCATGCAAAATCTCGCTGACAATCGCACCGCCGTGGGCTGGCGGGTTAGAGTAGTTTTCACGGGCCACAATAGCCACCTGGGAGCGAACGTTCTCCATCTGCTCTGCGTCTTTAGCGACCAGAATTAAGCAGCCTGTGCGCTCACAGTAAATGCCAAAGTTCTTGGAGCAGGAACTGGTGATGATCACTTCATCCAGGTTTTCAGCTAGCAGGCGAACGCCATAGGCGTCTTCATCAAGGCCTTCACCGAAACCTTGGTAAGCGAAGTCGACGAGTGGCAACAAATGGCGCTCTTTCAGTACCGCCAGCACTTCTTGCCACTGCTGTTGAGAAAGATCAAAACCGGTCGGGTTGTGGCAGCAGGCATGCAATACCACTACATCGCCTTCGGGGATCTTTTTCAGCGCGGCCAACATACCATCAAAATCTAAACGGTTGTCGGCATCTACATAGGGGTACTTATGCAGTTCAATGCCTGCAGCGGTGAAAATACCGTGGTGGTTCGGCCAAGTGGGGTCGCTGACCCAAATGCCTTTACCTGGCAGTTGGCTGGCAATAAAGTCGGCTGCCAGACGTAAGGCACCGGTGCCGCCAGGGGACTGGGTAGCGCTGGCGCGGTTGGCTTTTAGCACCGCAGAGTCAGCGCCCAATACCATCGGCAGAACGACATCGCCATAAGCGGGTGCACCGTGGGAGCCAATGTAGGTTTTGGTGGTTTCATTCTTGAGCAGGCGAGCTTCTGCTTCCTTGACGGCGCGCATGACCGGCGTGTTGCCAGCGGCGTCGCGGTATACACCAACACCAAGGTCCACTTTCTGCGGGTTGGTATCTTTTTTGAAAGCTTCGATCAGCCCGAGAATGGCATCTCCAGGGACTCGCTCAATTTGCTCAAACATTTATTCGGCTACCTCGTCGGTTCTGGCGGCAAGAATGAAGTCATTAAGATGCAGGCCGTTTATTTTATGAGACCACCACGTCACCGTGGTTTTGCCCCACTCGGTCACCAATACTGGGTGATGGCCAGCCTGCTCTGCGACATCACCAACACGCTGGCTAAACGCTAGCGCATCAGCAAAATTACGAAACGTAAATTGTCTCGTCAGCTTCATGATGCCATCGTGCTCGATAATCTGCCACTCTGGAAGCGCCTTAAGATGCGCTTGGCATGCGTCATAAGAGAGCGGTATAGCGCTACCGCTGCAGGGTTCGCACTGCGACTGAGCAAGAGATGTCATAGTGTTAGTCTCCAGGGTTGACTTATCTATCAGGGTAGAAGGCAGACACAGTCACGACCAACATCCTTTGCACTATATAACGCTCGATCGGCCCGTTCGATCAGGCTCACCAGTGGCTCTCCGCAACGATATTCAGCCACGCCAATGCTGAGTGTGACGTTACCCTGGCCAATGCCAAAATCGTAGTCTGCAATGGTGTGGCGTAAACGGTCGGCAAGCTTATGGCATTGCTGCAGCGAGGTAAGCGGCAGCACTACCATAAACTCTTCACCTCCTAGCCTTGCCACCATATCTTCACAGCGAAGCAGTGACTGCGTCACATCGGCTAGCTGTGCCAGAACGCTATCACCTTGTAGATGACCCCAGCGGTCGTTGAGCCGTTTGAAGTGGTCGATATCGATCATCATGATCGAAAGCGGCGTACCGTGGCGTGTGCTCAGTGATGTGAGGTGGGTTAATTGCCCCATCAGTTTGCGCCGATTAGGTAGGCCGGTCAGCGGGTCGGTATCGCTTAGTTTGCGCAAGCGAAGCTCTTCCAGCACTTGGTCAGTAATATCCAGCATAATGCCGTTCCAGCGTACCCCCGTCTCCATTGGCTCGGGGTTAGCGCTAACGGCGATCCAGTGCGGTTTTGCTTTAGGAAAGGGCAGCCTGAAACGCGTATTTAGCGGCAGCATCCAGCGCGCGGAGCGCTCAATGGCTGACATCACCTTAGGGTGATTATTACCTGTTAACTGCTCGATTAGTTGGCTTGCATCGGTCGCTAGCTGCTGTCTGTCAACATAAGCAAGCGCCATGCCGCCGCCCTCTAGGTAAGGGAAGTGCATATGGCCGCTATGGGAGCGATAGAATTGAAAAAGCACCCCAGGGATATGTGGAACTAAGGTATCAGCACTTTGAGGAATGGCTGCAGGAGGTACAGGTGCATCATTCACGGGCATGCGTGAATCTCCAATTTTATGCCTGTTGTAATTTTAACCGTGAAGATTAGCGTTAAAATCGCAAACAATATGTAAGCTTTTGCTGACAATTCACCTTTTTTAATATTTTTTGGTAATTAAAAATCTCTCATCTATTCCATTTTTGTTGTTTTGCCGTAAAAATGACAAAGGTTGGGGCGGATTATGCTTTTTATTCTTTTTTGAAATATTAAAAAATAATTTAATTCTATTTGGTGGTCGCTTTGGTTACGCAGAAATTACACACGGGCGCCGTTACGGCAACAGCATCTGAAGCGGCGCCGCGTTCCCAGGGGCGCGTTAGCTTGGTAGGGGCTGGCCCAGGAGACCCTGATTTATTAACGTTAAAGGCTTACAAACGACTTTTGAGTGCGGAAGTCGTGCTGTATGACCGCTTGGTTAGCGATGAAATTTTGGCACTGATACCCGCAGAGACCGCGCGCTACTACGTGGGCAAAGCGCGCTCCTCCCATAGCGTCCCGCAGGAGGATATCAATCAATCGCTGGTAGAGTGGGCTAGGCAAGGAAAGCAGGTGGTACGCCTGAAAGGCGGTGATCCATTTATTTTTGGGCGCGGTGGTGAAGAGCTTGAAACGCTGGTCGCCGCTAATGTGCCCGTTGAGGTAGTGCCTGGCATTACCGCCGCTTCCGGATGTGCAGCTTATGCGGGCATTCCGTTGACGCATCGCGACCATGCGCAGTCGGTGCGGTTTGTGACCGGACATCTTCAGCATGGCGAATTTACCCTAGATTGGCCCACCTTAGCTCAGCCTGGCCAAACGCTGGTGTTTTATATGGGGTTGAGCAATCTCACGTTGATCTGTCAGGAGCTGATTGCTCATGGTTTAAACCCAGCAACACCTCTTGCACTGATTGAGCAAGGCACTACACAACAGCAACGAACCCACATAGGCACACTACAGCATTTGCCGGATGGCTTTTTAGCAGGTGACATTAAGCCACCCACGCTGTTAATAATTGGTAGCGTGGTATCGCTGCACCGGACGCTTTCATGGTTTGAGACTGATAGCGGAACAGCAGTTGGTTTTTCAGAGGGTAAGCATGCGCGTTTAACAGATGGTTGAGCGTTTTGAGAGCCAAGCCGGGTGGCGTTATGTAATTGTCTGTGTATGCTAGTAAAGAACACTTTTAAAAAACGATCATTCACTTATCGTGCTACTTGCCACTAACGCTGCTAACGCCAGTAGCCAAGCAAAAAGAGGGGCGCAGCATGTCAGAAGAAAACCGTTCAGATCAGTACACGCCAGGCCACAAGCCGGATATGAAAACGCTGTTTAAGGATAACCGGGTCAAAGGTATTGCCGGTATTGCAGCCATTGCGGTGATCTGGGCCATTATGGCGCAATCC
This sequence comes from Vreelandella sp. L-25, assembly GCF_056857535.1. Taxonomy (NCBI): domain Bacteria; kingdom Pseudomonadati; phylum Pseudomonadota; class Gammaproteobacteria; order Oceanospirillales; family Halomonadaceae; genus Vreelandella; species Vreelandella sp. L-25. The sequence goes on along the minus strand of NZ_JBSXNH010000084.1, from coordinate 66,260 downwards.
AATTCAGGCACCCACCAGGAGCGTGTAGAGGCGCTTGAAGGGCAGCTCGCCAGCGTTGAGCAAGAGAATACTGAGCTCAGCCAGCGCCTGTCGGAAGTAGAGCAGGCCGAAACTGATTTGACCGCGATGCGCGATGAAATGGCGTCTTTAGAGCAGCAGCAAGCAGAGGCAACCGCCAGCCTTGAGTCTGCTCAGGGAGATGTCAGCAGCGTACAGTCTCGTCTTGAAGAGTTAGAAAGCCAGCGTGAAACGCTGCAGCAGGAAGTCACTGCTTTGGAAGAGCAGCTTGCTAGCACCGAAAGCGAGTTGCAGTCGCTTCGTGAAGAGCGTGAGCAAGTGGTAAGTGAGCGCGATGAGGCGGAGGCGTCGCTTCAGCAGGTTGAAGAAGCTCGTCAAAGTGCCGAGGACGCTCGTCAGCAGGCAGAGTCTGCTCGTCAGGAAGCTGAAGAGCAGCGTCAGCAAGCTGTTGAAGAGCTAGGCGCCGCTGAAACCAAGCTAAGCGATCTTGAAGCCCAAGTGACGGATGCCAATGAGCGCTTAGCGACGCTTGAAGAGGAAATTGCTGCCCAGGAGAGCGAGCTGCAAACCTTGCAGGATGAGCGCGATAACGTGGTTGAAGAGCGTGACTCGCTGCAATCAGAAGTGGACTCTTTAACTCAGCTGCGCGAAGAAGAGCAGCAAAGCCTAGAGCAGGTTCGCACTGAAATGGACGACCTGATGGTGGCACTGGATATCGGTCGCGATGAAGTGGCTAAGGTCGAGAGCGATATCGAAACCCGTGAAGAGCAGCTAGCACGTTTAGAAGCGCAGTTGAGCGAGTGGCGCGATGAACTCTCTGCGCTGGATGAGCGTTTAAACGTAGAAGATGCTGCCTCTGGTGAGGTGCCCAGCCTAACGGGTGAACAGCAAAACCAACAAGATCAGCAAAATCAGGAAGGCCAGGACCAAGAAGATAGCGCTGGTGATGACAACAATGCAGAGAGCGAAGATGCCCAAGCGGCTGAAGAGAGCCAGCCAAGCAGCAACTAAGCACGGCGCCGTGGCTTCCGGGGGTTGATAACTCCTTTAGCGGATGTGGGGTGGTTTCCCACATCCGCTTTTGTTTGTTGGTTTAGAAATAGACCGCTGAGGAGTATCATTCACGCCATGTTCACGATAAACAAACAACGGGAGTGCCATTGATGGATGGTGTAAAACATATTGTGGCAGTGGCATCCGGCAAAGGTGGCGTTGGTAAATCCACCGTGACCGTCAATTTAGCGCTGGCGTTGTCTGCACAGGGCTATCGTGTAGGCGTTTTGGATGCAGATATTTACGGCCCCAGCCAGGCACAAATGCTGGGTGTAGAAGAGGGTGTGCGTCCTCAGGCGGCGGCAGATAATAAGTTTCTGCCGTTGGAAGCCCACGGTATTCAGGCCATGTCGATGGCGTTTATGGTTAACACGCGGGATGCCATGGTGTGGCGTGGCCCGATGGTGGTGGGTGCGTTTCAACAAATGCTGACCCAAACTCAGTGGGATAACCTGGATTTTCTGCTGATCGATATGCCGCCGGGCACGGGTGACATCCAGCTAACGCTGGCGCAGAAAGTGCCGGTATCTGGTGCTGTGATCGTCACGACACCACAGGACATCGCGCTATTGGATGCCCGTAAAGGCATCGAAATGTTCCGCAAAGTGAACGTGCCAGTGCTGGGCGTGGTGGAGAACATGAGCCTGTACCACTGCGAGAAGTGCGGCCATGAAGCCGCTATTTTTGGCACTGGCGGTGGCGATCGTATTGCAGAGGAGTACGACACTACCGTGTTGGGACGTTTGCCGCTGACCCTGTCGATTCGCGAGCTGGCAGATTCTGGACGCCCAAGCGTGGTTTCCGAGCCAGACAGTGCCGTTAGCCGTACCTTTGCCGAGATTGCCAGCCAAGTAGCGCAGTCCGTCAGTGCTAGCCAAAGCGGCGGCCCTACGATTTCTTTTAGCGAGTGATGAAGTAACCGATGAGCATTAAATCAGACAAGTGGATTCGCCGGATGGCGCAAAGCGATGCCATGATCGAGCCTTTCGAGGCAGAGCAGGTACGCTATGTGAACGACCAGCGGGTGATCTCCTATGGCACTTCCAGCTACGGCTACGATGTACGCTGCGCCGATGAGTTTAAGGTATTTACCAACATTCACTCGGCGATTGTTGACCCTAAAGCCTTCGACGACAAAAGCTTTGTCGATGTGAAGGGCGATGTTTGCATCATTCCGCCAAACTCTTTTGCGCTGGCGCGGACGGTGGAGTATTTCCGCATCCCGCGTAATGTGCTGACCATTTGTCTGGGCAAATCCACCTACGCGCGCTGTGGCATCATCGTCAACGTGACGCCGCTGGAGCCTGAGTGGGAAGGACACGTGACGCTGGAATTCTCCAACACCACCAACCTGCCCGCGAAGATCTATGCCCATGAAGGCGTCGCCCAGATGCTCTTCCTGGAGTCGGATGAGGTGTGTGAAACCTCTTATAAAGATAGGGGTGGTAAGTACATGGGCCAACGTGGCGTGACGTTGCCGCGTACCTAATACGCCTTCTGTGCTACTAAAAAAGCCTTGCCGCATCACTGCGGCAAGGCTTTTTTTAACGGCGGCTCTTCTGAGAAATTAGGCGTCGTCGATCTCTTCATCCAGCTCTTCAGCGGCATCCGCATGGGAGAGGCGCATGCCGTACGGCGGAAGCGGGTGGCCGTCCATGGTGGCACCCTCTGCGTTGTACTGCAGGCGTCCTTCCAGGAACCACTGCACCGCAATCGGGAAGATCAGGTGCTCGCGCGCGTGGACTTTCTCCTTTAGCGTCTCCACCGTGTCATCTGGGTTAACCTGCAGCTCCGCTTGCAGCACAACGGGACCGCCATCGAGCTCTTCAGTGACAAAGTGTACGCTGCAGCCGTGGTGCGAGGCGCCATCAGCTAATGCGCGTGCATGGGTGTTCAAGCCCTGGTAAGCCGGCAGCAGTGAGGGGTGAATATTAAGCATCCGCCCCAAGAAACGCTGTACAAAACGCGGTGTTAGAATGCGCATAAAGCCCGCTAGAACGATAACGTCTGGCTCGTGGCGTTCTATTACCTTGATCAGCGCGCCATCGTAAGCATCGCGGCTATCATATTCACGATGGGGAAGTACTACCGCTTCGATGCCAGCTTCATGGGCACGTTTCAAGCCATAGGCATCGGGCTCGTTGGAGATCACTGCAACGATCTCACCGCCCAAGCGGTCATGCTGCTGAGCATCAATGAGCGCCTGTAGATTACTGCCGCTGCCAGAGATCAGTACCACCACGCGGCGTGCGCCCACAGGATCAGGCGTCATGCCGTTTAGGGTGTCGCTGCTGTAGTCGGTGCTGCTCATGCGTTGTGGCTCGCTTGGGCGTGGTCGAGTACGACCGCCTCGTCCTGGCGATGAATAATCTGACCGATTTGATAAACGGTCTCGCCCTGGGCCTCAAGGTGCGCTTTAGCGTTCGCTGCCTGATCTGCGGGCACCACGATGACCATACCAATACCGCAGTTCAGTACGCGGTGCATTTCGGTTTCGTTGACGTTGCCTTTGGCCTGCAGCCAGTTGAACACTTCAGGGCGCTGCCAGCTGGTGAGATCAATGTGCGCTGCCAGGGTATCTGGTAGAACGCGGGGGATATTTTCCAGCAGGCCGCCGCCAGTAATGTGCGAAAGGGCATGTACGGGGATGTCGGTGCCGCGCATCATGGAGAGCAGTGATTTTACATAGATGCGCGTAGGGGCCATCAAGGCATCGCCTAGTGGCTTGCCGTCAACGGTTTCTTCCAGGGAAGCATTGCTGACTTCAAGAATTTTACGAATCAGCGAGTAGCCATTGGAGTGGGGGCCAGAGGAGGCCAGACCGAGCAGCACATCGCCTTCGGCCACCTTGCTGCCGTCGAGAATCTCTGACTTTTCTACGACGCCAACGCAGAAGCCGGCCAGGTCGTAGTCGCTGCCTTCGTACATGCCGGGCATTTCTGCGGTTTCACCACCTACCAGTGCACAGCCTGCTAGCTCGCAGCCAGCGCCAATACCGGTCACTACGTCGGCAGCAATATCCACATCTAGTTTGCCCGTGGCATAGTAGTCCAGGAAAAGTAGCGGCTCGGCACCCGCCACGATCAAGTCATTCACACACATGGCTACCAGGTCGATGCCGATAGTGTCATGCTTGCCAAGATCCATAGCCAGACGCAGCTTGGTGCCAACACCGTCGGTGCCGGAGACGAGTACCGGCTGTTTATAACCCGCGGGCAGCTCGCACAGCGCGCCAAAACCGCCAAGGCCACCCATCACTTCCGGGCGTGATGTGCGCTTGGCAACGTGCTTGATACGATCAACAAGGGCGTTGCCGGCATCAATATCGACGCCTGCGTCTTTGTAGCTGAGAGAGGGAGTAGCCTGGGAGGGAGAGGTCTCGGTCATGACAGGTCCTGTGAAGCCTATGCAAAGCTGCAATGCGATTGTGCTGGCAAGTAGCCAGTGCCGGAGCAGTAACGGGGTGCGATTGTATCACTCAGCGACGTAAGTCGCATCGATGTGACGCGTTATCAGGTGCGCTGCGGGCAACTTTTGTTACTATTCAAGCATTACCGCTGACCGTATATCCAGGAAGGAGCGTGGAATGAGAAACTCAAGGTGGGGAATTGCGCTACTTGTCGCGCTGGTTGGCACGGTTTACTTTCTCGATGCAGTACTGATGCCCTTTATTGCTGGGTTGATATTGGCGTACTTGGCCGACCCATTGACCAATTATTTCCAACGCCTGGGAATGAAGCGTACTTGGGCAGTCAGCAGCGTGTTTTTAGTCTTGATGATTGTTCTGGCACTGAGCTTACTTATTCTTATTCCGCTGGTGGTACAACAGATTAAGCAACTGGGCGAAGCGCTCCCGGGCGTGCTTAACTGGATTGAAGGCGTATTGGCTCCACAGGTGCAAGAGTGGACGGGCTATGACCTCGCCTCCGAGCTGAGCAATGTACGTGAAACGCTGGTTGAAAACTGGCGTGATGCGGGTAGTTACGTTGCCCAGGCGTTAGGCCAGATTGGCCGCTCGGGCATGGCGTTTGTCTCTTGGGTCACCTATGTAGCGCTGATTCCTGTGGTGACGTTTTATTTGCTGCTGGATTGGGAGCGCATGCTTAACAATATGGCGAATCTAGTACCCCGCCAGTGGGTGGACGATACGTTTCGCTTGGCACGTCGCTGTGATGAGGTATTAGCCTCGTTTTTACGCGGTCAACTGCTGGTCATGCTTTGCTTGGGTATTATCTACGCAGTGGGTTTAACCCTGTTGGGGCTTAACTTTGGCCTGCTGATTGGTGTGCTCTCTGGGCTAGTGAGCATCGTGCCATTTTTAGGTTTTATCGTCGGGCTAGTAATTGCTCTGGTGGTGGCACTGTTTCAGTTTGATACGTGGTGGGCGCTATTAGGCGTCATTGCCGTGTTTGGTCTGGGGCAAGTGGCTGAAAGCGTGGTGCTGCAGCCGAAGCTATTAGGCGATAAGATTGGTCTGCATCCGGTAGCAGTTATTTTTGCCGTACTGGCGGGTGGGCATCTCTTTGGTTTAACTGGGGTGTTGTTAGCGCTTCCGGCGGCGGCGGTGATTATGGTGCTGCTGCGAGAAGTAAAAGATCGTTATAAAAATAGTGCGCTGTATGATGCACGGTCAGAACCATTAGAACAGCAAACACAGCATGATGAGCTGGGTCGCGACGACAAAAGGGAGTCATCATGAGCCGAGTACCGGCACAGCTACCGCTTGGGGTAGGGTTGCGCGACGATGCTACGTTTAATAATTACTACGCATCCAGTGCCAATGCTTCGTTGGTAGACCACTTAAGCCATCAGCTAATGCCTGGCTCAGAGCCGTTTCTTTATCTATGGGGCGCGCCGGGCAGTGGCCGTAGCCATCTTTTGCAAGCGGCCTGCCATGCGGCCTCTGATCAAGACAAACGAGCGCTCTATTTACCTCTGGCTGATTTAGGTCATTTCCCCCCGCTGATGCTAGAGGATATTGAGCGTCTTGATTTAGTCGCGATTGATGACCTTGAGTATGTGATAGGCCGTAAGCGCTGGGAGGAAGCGCTATTTCACGCCTTCAATCGCTTACGGGATGCGGGCAAAGCATTACTGATTGCCGCCAATAAGCCTCCACGCCACTTGGAAGTAGCCCTACCGGATTTGGCATCGCGTCTTGCCTGGGGGGTAACGTTTCACCTACATCCTATGGATGATAGTGATCGCTTGGCCGCCTTAAAGCTGCGTGCGAATGTCCGCGGGATGCAACTACCGGATGACGTTGGGCGCTACATTATGCATCGTGGCCCAAGGGAGTTAGGGGAGCTGTGTCGAGCGCTGGAAACGTTGGATCAAGCGTCACTCTCTGCGAAACGTAAACTCACCATTCCTTTCGTGAAATCCGCGCTTAATTGGTAAAACGCCCCTGCCAGAGAACTGGCAAGGGCGTCATCTAGCCGCTTTTAAGTTGCTGAATCGCTTTCGCGATCAGTTCAACATTAGGCAGTTTTGCTCATTTTGCTGGCAGTAGCTTGTGCCTGCTTAACGTTATCTTCCGTCAGCTTTTGGCTCTTCTGCAAGAAGTCCTGCTGCAGTGATACCACTTTGTCTGCATCACCTTTGACGCGCTCAGCCAACTCTTTGGCTACTTTCTGCTGGCCTTCCATGTAGCTGCGCAGGCCCTCAGCGTCTTTAACGCTCATCAGCTGGCGCATTTGTGCAATGCCAGTATCAACATAGGCTTTGTTAGCGTCTAGCTGAGCGTTTAGCAGTTTTTCAGAATAGTCGATGCTGAGGCTCATGTAGGCACGTGCCGGAGCCATAAACAGGTTATCGAACTGCTGAGTCATTTCATTGGTGTTAAAGGTACGCATAATCAACACTCCTGTGCCATTGCTAAGGTCTGTGGGCTGCTAAGCTAAACCCAAGACGATTCGTTTATCAGCGACGGCGAGCTAAGGAATGCACCGTTACTGATCTGGGTTATCTTGCATTGCAGCATAGCAAGCGGTTTTGTGCAGCGCAACAATTTGGGCAAAATAAACCTTGAAAACGCGCCCAGCCAGCTTGGTGGTTTACCAAACCGGGCGGGGTGGCTAGGCTGAAGCGTAGAGAGAATCGTTATCAATGGAGCGGTGTTAGTTCAAATGCCGCTGATGACTTAACAGGAGTGTGGAATGGATACGCGTATTGAACGAGATAGCATGGGAGAGCTTGAGGTACCGGCAAAGGCGCTTTACGGTGCCCAAACCCAGCGTGCCATTAATAATTTTCCCGTCTCAGGCACGCCCATGCCGGTGGCATTTGTGCATGCCGTGGCACGCATTAAGCTAGCGGCTGCTCGTAGCAATCACCAGCTAGGTCTATTGGATGCCGAGCGCGCGCAGGCTATCGAAAAAGCCGCACAAGCGGTGATTGATGGCCAGCATGACGACCATTTCCCCATTGACGTTTTCCAGACTGGCTCGGGCACCTCCACCAATATGAACGTGAATGAGGTGCTGGCGACGCTAGCTAGCCGTGAAGGGGTGGAGGTCACGCCCAATGACCACGTCAACATGGGGCAATCCAGTAACGATGTGATCCCGACCGCGATTCATCTCTCAGCCGCTATCGCTGTGAATGAATTGCTACGCCCGGCATTAACCGAACTCAAGGCAACCATTGACCGCCGTGCCAATGAACTCAGCCATGTCGTCAAAACCGGACGTACTCACCTCATGGATGCCATGCCGCTGCGCATGGACCAAGAGCTAGGAGCGTGGTCGAGCCAGGTGGGGCAAGCGATTGAACGATTCGATAGTGCCATGACGCGGTTATGTCGCCTCGCCCAAGGGGGAACTGCGGTGGGCACGGGGATCAATGCGCCAAAGGGGTTTGCTGAGTTGATGGCGAAGGACCTGAGCCAGCAAACAGGGCTCTCCTTTGCGCCAAATGACAGTTTTTTTGCCAGCTTGGCGTCGCAGGATGCTGCGGTGGAGTTATCCGGCCAGTTGAAAGGTTTTGCCTGCGTGGTGATGAAGATCGCCAACGACCTACGCTGGATGAACTCGGGGCCACTGGCCGGGCTGGGCGAAATCGAGCTTGAAGCGCTGCAGCCGGGTAGCTCTATTATGCCGGGCAAAGTCAACCCGGTGATTCCCGAGTCGGCAGCACAGGCGGCGGCGCAGGTGATGGGGTTAGATACGGCGATCACAGTGGCGGGGCAGAGCGGCAATTTCCAGCTTAACGTTATGCTGCCGCTGGTGGCGTCTAATCTGCTCACGTCAATTACTCTGATGAGTAATACCGCCAAGCTGTTGGCTGAGCGTGCTATCGCAACTTTCAAAGTGCGTGAAGATAACCTGCAGGTGCCGCTGGCGCGTAACCCGATTTTGGTGACCGCGCTGAACAGTGTGATTGGCTACAACGCGGCCGCCGCGATTGCTAAAAAGGCATATCAAGGAGGACGGCCGATTATCGATGTCGCGGAAGAGGAGACTGACCTGGATCGCGCCACCCTAGAGCGCCTGCTTGATCCCACTGTATTAACGCAAGGCGGTGTGCCCGAGTAACCTATTCCATCCTATGCCTAGCGATTGGGTAAAACGGTTAAGTTTGCTGCGTCTCCGTTTTGCCCTTTTCAATGGTTTCGCTGGCTTTCTGGCGCTCTTCTTGACTGGCTTCTGGTGTTTCATGCTCGTTCTGGCGAGTAGGGCGATAGCAGAGTGTGGCCAGAATAGGGAAATGGTCAGACCCAAAGGCATCCAAGCGCTGCATACTGTCCAGCGTAAAGTGCTCACTGACAAAGACGTGATCTAACGGCCAGCGCAGGACCGGGTAGTTAGCGTGAAACGTGCTGAACATGCCCCGGCCACGACGAGGGTCAAGCATGCCGCTGATGCGGCAGAAGCGTTGGGTGGTGCGCGACCAAGCAACATCGTTTAGATCGCCAGCGACCAGAGTGGCAGAAGGGTGGCGATGAATTTCCTTACCAACTAACAGTAGTTCAGCATCGCGCCAGAGCGACTTCTCGCTTTCACTGGGTGCTGGCGGACGCGGGTGAAGAGCGTATAGGCGGATTCGGTCGCCGCTTTCCAGCGTGACATAGGTATGGATAGAGGGAATGTCATCCTGAATCAGCCACTTTACCTCGGTCTCGCTGAGGGTTAGTCGCGAGTACATATGCATGCCATAAAGATTATCGAGCGGTATTTTGACGCTATTGGGCCACTTATCCTCTAACGCTTGATCTAGTTGATCCTGCCACCACTGGTCTGACTCCAGCGTTAGCACAATATCGGGCTGGTATTGCTCAATCATACTGAGCAGTTTATCCGCCTGGCGATTCGGAGTAAGCACATTGGCGATCAGCAGGGTGATTTTTTGATTGCTTGGCGCCTCATGGGTCGATTTCACTTGAACGGGCCAGAGACGCGTCCAAGGGATGATGTAACGCAGCTGTATCAGCAGGGTAAGCAGCGATAAGCCTGTCGATGCCATTCGCCATTTACCTGGCTCCAGCAGCATCCAGCTTGCTAGCGCACATACCCCAGCGAGTAAGGCAATCTGCAGGCGTGGAAACTCAAAACTGCGTATCCACCACCAGCGCAATCTTATGCGAGCAATTAACGTGGAAAGTAGCAGTAAAACGGCGATGCATCCTAGCAAAGGCCCTAGCAAAACTTACCTCCTTATTTCACGGGCGATCAGTATTAATCTATGTCCAGCTTAGTCCTTAGGTTTGATAAGTGCCGACATTATTCATAGAAACAGCGATAAGGTACTCGTTGGTAAGGGTGTGAAGAATAAAAACTACTTGCAATTCAGCTATGAAGCCGTAGAATACGCATCCGTTGCACAGCAGGACCATAGCTCAGTTGGTTAGAGCGCCACGTTGACATCGTGGAGGTCGGCGGTTCAAATCCGCCTGGTCCTACCAAATTTCATATGTGCAAATCCTTTCTAGGACCATAGCTCAGTTGGTTAGAGCGCCACGTTGACATCGTGGAGGTCGGCGGTTCAAATCCGCCTGGTCCTACCAGATTCTAAAAAGCCCCGCTCATTGAGTGGGGCTTTTTGTTGTTTAATGCGCCATCAAACGAAGCGGGGAAGGTCTGTTTGCCGCACGAAAGTGGCCACCAGCGCCTCGATGCCAGCCTGGTCTTCTTGGCTAAAGCGCGCGTGCTGGGGGCTGTCGATATCCAGAACGCCCCATACGAAACCGTCGTGTACGATGGGGACGACCAGCTCGGAACGTGAATCGGCGTCGCAAGCGATGTGGTCAGCCACCGCGTGAACGTCATCGACCCGTTGCGTTGCCTGTTCACGGGCCGCAGCCCCACAAACGCCTTTGCTAAAAGGGATGGGGTGGCAGGCGGGTTTGCCCTGGAATGGCCCAAGGCACAGTAGCTGCGGTTCGCGCTGCAAATAAAAGCCAACCCAGTTCAGCGCTTCTAGCGTTTGCTGAATGAAGGCGCAGGTTTGGGCGCTGTTGGTCAGCCAGTCGCGGGTATCCAGCAAAGCCTCTAACTGGCGGTTTAACAGCGTGTAATCGGTTATCGACATACCATCTCCTTGGTGAAACGCATCAGGCCAGCCTCTCGGCTGGCCTGATAATGAATGACGAACGGATGAGAGTTACTCGTCGGTCCAGCCCGGTACCGCCGCGCCTTTGAACAGCTCGTCGGCTTTCTCGATCACTTCGTCACGCTGATAAGCGTCGACCAACTGGCGAATCTCTTCGCGATCTTCATCGCCACCGCGAACTGCGATCAGGTTGACGTAGGGAGACTCAGGGCCTTCCTTGATCAGCGCATCGTCCAGGCTCAGGCCAGCCGGTTGGGCGAAAGTGTTGTTGATGAAGGCCATATCCACGTCGGGAAGCACGCGGGGAAGCTGGGCGGCTTCGATTTCACGGAAGCGGAAGCCGCGCGGGTTTTCTGCGATATCGATCGGCGTGGCTTCCAGGAACGTCGGATCGTTGAGCGTGATCAGGCCTTCGTTGTGCATTAGGATAAGCGCACGCCCTTCGTTGGAGGGGTCGTTGGGCAGGGCGATTTGTGCGCCGTCCGGCAGCTCATCAATGCTGTCGTACTTTTCAGAGTAAGCGCCGATGGGATACACGAAGGTGTAACCGGCAATGGCAAAGTCGTAGCCGCGGTCATTCACCATCGCCTGCATGTAGGGCTCGTGCTGGTAGGCGTTGGCATCCAGGCTGCCATCGGCCAGTGCGGCATTCGGTGTTACGTAGTCAGTGAACTCGATGATTTCGACGTTCAGGTCGTACTCTTCTTTGGCAATGCGAGCGGCGACTTCCATCACTTCGGTTTCAGGACCAGCTACGGTGCCCATTTTAATGGTACGGGTTTCCGCATTGGCAACGTTGATGGCAAGTGCAAGCGCGGTCAGGCTGCCGATAATGACTTTTTGCATGGCGTTACTCCAGTGTCGTTATGCATCGTGGTGCAATGATGAGGGAATAAGAAACGCAAGTCTAATGCGTTTTTGTTATATTTAGCTATGTCGATGAAAGGCGCTGGCTATGACTATTTACGGTCGCTTTTGCGCACTAAATAGTCGCCTAGGCTTTGGAATCCTTGTACCAGCACCACTAGAATCACCACAGTGATTAGCATAATGGTTGGGTTGAAGCGGTTGTAGCCATAGCGAATGCCAAGGTCGCCAAGGCCGCCGCCGCCTACTGCGCCTGCCATGGCTGAGTAGCTCACCAGGGTGACGAGCGTAATGGTGAGGCCAGTAATAATGCCGCCGCGAGCTTCGGGAATCAGCACCTTGGTAATAATTTGCCAAGGCGTCGCACCCATGGATTGTGCCGATTCAATTAACCCTGGAGAAATCTCGTTGAGCGCGCCTTCAATGAGGCGAGCCACAAACGGAATTGCTGCAATGGTCAGCGGTACGGAGGCGGCGTTGATGCCGATAGACGTACCTACCAGCATGCGGGTGAAGGGGATGATGGCCACCATCAAAATGATGAAGGGAATTGAGCGGCCAATATTGGTAATGATACCCAACACTTGGTTAAGCACCGGCATCGCCAGAATTTGTCGCGGGCGGGTGACATAAAGCATTACGCCCAGTGGCAGGCCAAGCAGTGTGGCGATGACGCCGGACACTGCCACCATATAAAGGGTATCCAGCGTGGCCTGTAAAATAAGATCAAACATTGCGCTGGACATGGCCGAGTACCTCCACCTGTAGTTGATGCGCTGCTAAATAGGACATGGCTTGCTGGGTTTGCTCATGGCTGCCCAGTAATTCGGCAATCATTAGGCCAAGAGTGCGGTCCTGAATGGACTCGACTTTGGCCTGCAAAATGCTGACATCGACGCTGCACTCACGCGCCAAGCGAGAAATGAGCGGCGTGGAGACGGCATCGCCTGAGAAAGTCAGCCGCACCACCGGATGTGTATGTTCGCTGGGGCTCTCTTCCAGGCGTTCCAAAAGCTCTTTAGGAGGGCTGAGCTGAAGAAAGTCGTTCAAAAAGTCGCGGCCAAGCTGGGTGGCTGGCGCAGTAAAGAAGTCGCCGACTTCCGCGTCTTCTACCAGCTTGCCGTCAGAGATCAGGCTGACCCGATGGCAAATCGATTTCACCACTTCCATTTCGTGGGTAATCAGCAGAATGGTAATCCCCAACTGATGGTTGATATCCCTGAGGAGTTCAAGGATTGAACTGGTCGTTTGCGGATCGAGGGCTGAAGTCGCTTCGTCGCATAGCAGCACGTTGGGCTTGCTGGCCAGGGCGCGGGCAATGGCCACGCGCTGTTTTTGGCCGCCGGAAAGCTGGGCAGGGTACTGCTTCGCTTTATCGGCTAAGCCCACCATCTCCAATAGCGGTAAAACACGATTTTTGATAGCGCTGCGCTTTTCGCCCATCAGCTCCAGGGGAAGGGCGACATTATCAAACACGGTCCGCGTGGTGAGCAGGTTAAAGTGCTGAAAAATCATACCAATACGATGGCGAGCATGGTTGAGCTCACGACGGCGTAGACCGGTCATTTCTTGACCATCCACCAAAACGCTACCACTAGTGGGGCGTTCTAGCAGATTGACGCAGCGAATGAGCGTCGATTTGCCCGCACCGGACAGACCAATCACGCCGTGTATCGTGCCTTTGGGAATCGTTAAATTAACATTCTGAAGAGCATGGACGGCGCTGTCGCCGCTGCCATAGGTTTTACTAACGTTGCTAAGTTCAATCATAGCGTCTGCCTTAATGGTAGGCCGAAGACGGAGTGCGAGGGGGCAAGCGTAGGGCGGGGAACAAAAAAAGGCCACCCTTGCGGGTGGCCATCAATGCTGGACACACCCTTTTAGCTGCACTTCACCCCGCCAAAGGCCAGGTGGACGCCCGCAATCTGGGTACAAATCGGCGTCATTACATTTGCGGCGAAAGTCTAAAGAGTGGCGAATGGGTTGTCAATTAAATCCGTTCTATTTCATGTTTTTAAGTTCATATACAGGTTTATTTTCTTTTTAGTTGATAGTTTTTGGTTTTTGTTGCTGTTTCGAGGTGATTGAACTGCTTGCTAACAGCAAAAAAGCCATGATCAATAGGCGTCTGCTAACCACTGGCTGCACAAGGTTGGGTCATTAGTAGTAAGCTTGCGCGAGTTTTTATGGTCTACGCCATCCTACTAACCTGAGATTGAAAGGAAGGGCCAATGTTTACTGGCATTGTTCAAGGTATCGCTGAGGTCGTTGAGGTGCATGAACTAGAGGAGTTCCGCACCCATGTGGTTGCTCTGCCAGAGAGTATGCGTAGCGGGTTAGAGATTGGTGCATCAGTGGCACATAACGGCGTTTGCCTGACGGTAACGGCGATAGATGGTGAGCGCGTTAGCTTTGACCTGATGCGCGAAACGCTGAGATTGACCAATCTTGGTGCAATTACGCCAGGCCAATGCGTCAATATAGAGCGCGCAGCTCGTTTTGGGGATGAAATTGGCGGGCACTCCATGTCAGGCCACATTATTTGTATGGCGAAGGTAGTGGCTATTGAAGAGGCTCCTAATAACCGTCGGCTCTGGTTTGCGTTGCCTGATAAAGCGGCCAAGTTTGTGTTTGAAAAAGGCTATATTGGTGTCGACGGTATCAGCCTCACCGTTGGCGATGTACGCCCATCTGCCGATGGGGTAGGGGTGGAGTTCAGTGTTAATCTCATCCCTGAAACATTGTCACGCACGATGTTAGGTAGCCGTTTGATGAATGACTGGGTCAATATTGAAATTGACCCGCAGACTCAAGTGATTGTTGAGACGGTGGAGCGGGTTCTGGCGAGCCGCCAATAGTGGAAAATCTTGGCTCTTTGTTGACCAATCGGTTAGCTCATGGCCTGAAGTTTGCTAAATAAATTAGGTATGAGGCTTCTCCTCAACTTAGCTAGCCGCACTTGAGGTGCTCGCATCGCGTGGTGCCTTTCGGTAGTATGTGCGGCTTTTCTCGCATCAAGGGACGCATTCAGCGTAAGCGCGAAGGATAAAAACTAAATGAAATCACTGGACAACTACTTCAAGCTCACAGAGCAGAAGACCAATGTAAAAACGGAAGTGATCGCCGGGATTACAACGTTTCTTACCATGGCGTATATCATCTTCGTTAACCCAAGCATTCTCTCGGAAGCGGGAATGGATTACGGCGCTGTGTTCGTAGCCACCTGTTTGGCCGCGGCGATTGGCTGTTTCGTGATGGGCCTATGGGCCAATTATCCGATCGCTCAAGCGCCGGGTATGGGGTTGAATGCCTTCTTTACCTACGGCGTGGTGCTGGGTATGGGCTACACCTGGGAAGCGGCGTTAGGGGCCGTCTTCTTCTCTGGTTTGACCTTTTTCCTGCTGAGTATTTTTAAAATTCGCGAATGGATCATTAATTCTATTCCGCTCTCTTTACGTTTGGGCATCGCGGCGGGTATCGGCCTTTTCCTGGCAATGATTGCACTGAAGAATGCCGGTATTGTCGTGGCAAACCCGGCAACCTTTGTTGCCCTTGGTGACCTATCAGAGCCTGCGCCGCTTTACGCGCTGCTGGGCTTCTTCGTGATTACCGCATTGGCTTACCTGCGTGTTACTGGCGCCGTTATGATCGGCATTATTGGTGTCACCGTGCTGGCCATGGTGCTGGGTCACAATCAGTACGGTGGCATTATGTCGATGCCTCCTTCGATTGCACCGACGTTCATGGCGATGGATCTGGTGGGCGCGCTAGATGTAGCCATGCTCAGCGTTATCTTCGCTTTTTTGTTTGTCGATCTGTTTGATACGTCCGGTACGCTGGTAGGTGTTGCTCACCGTGGCAAACTATTGGATGAAGACGGCAAGCTACCGCGTATTGGTCGTGCCATGATGGCAGATAGTACCGCTTCGATGGCGGGCGCCGCGCTGGGTACCTCCACCACGACCAGCTATATCGAATCAACCGCAGGTATTGTATCTGGTGGGCGTACTGGCTTAACGGCCGTTGTGGTGGGCGTACTGTTCTTGATCAGCCTATTTTTCGCGCCGCTGGCAGGTTCTATTCCGGCTTATGCAACGGCGGGTGCGCTACTGTATGTAGCGGTACTGATGGCGGGTAGTCTTGCACATGCCAACTGGGAAGACCCCACAGACGCCGCGCCGGTGCTGATCGCTGCGCTGGCCATGCCGCTGACCTTCTCGATTGCCGAGGGTATTGCCCTGGGCTTTATTAGCTACGTTGCCATCAAGACCCTGTCAGGTCGATTCAGCGACCTGAATCCGGCAGTGGTCGTGCTGGCGCTGCTGTTTGCAGCAAAGTTCCTGTTCCTGGGCTAACTGCCCGCATTTTGACTAATCAATGAGAGACGCGATGAGCATCTACGGCGATTACATTAAGTCCGTTATTCGCACGGTTCCTGACTGGCCAGAGCAAGGAGTGAACTTCCGTGACATCACTCCGCTGCTGCAAAACAGCGCTGCCTTTCGCAAGCTGATCGATAGCTTCGTGCACCGCTACCAGGAGATGAACCTGGATGCCATCGCGGCGATTGACGCTCGTGGCTTCATTATTGGTGCCCCGTTGGCCTATGAGCTGGGCTGCAGCTTCGTGCCGGTGCGCAAGAAGGGCAAGCTGCCGTTCAAGACGATCAGCGAGACCTATACGCTGGAATATGGTCATTCGGAAGTCGAGCTGCACGCCGACGCTTTTCAGCAGAATGACCGTATTTTGTTGATGGATGATCTGATTGCCACCGGCGGTACCATGCTGGCAGCGGCCAACCTCATTCAGCGCTGCGGCGGCCAGGTCGTCGAGACGGCAACGATCATCGACCTGCCTGAACTGGGTGGCTCTACCAAAATTCGCGATGCGGGCTATAGCGTATTCGCGGTCTGTTCCTTTAATGAAGACGAGTAACGCCCCATGAGCAGCGAACGCTACCACCAACACTTCACCGTCTCCTGGGATCAGATTCATCGTGATGTTCGTCAGCTGTGCCATTTGCTGATCGAGCGTGACTTCAAGGGGATCGTGGCGATTACCCGAGGCGGATTGATTCCTGCGGCGCTGATTGCCCGTGAACTCAACATCCGCCTGATCGACACGATCTGCATCAAGAGCTACGACCACATGAGCCAGGGTGGCCTGGACATCATGAAAGGCGTCGACCACGACGGCGAAGGCTGGTTGCTAGTGGATGATCTGGTCGACACCGGCAAGACGGCGCGTGCGGTGCGTGAAATGCTGCCCAAGGCGCATTTCGTGACCATCTACGCCAAGCCCGAAGGTCGGCCGTTGGTGGATCAGTACCTGACCGAAGTGGCACAGCAGTGCTGGATTCAGTTCCCTTGGGATATGGGCATTGCCTACGTAGAGCCTCTCGCTGACCAAATGAAAAAGTAATATGGCTAACCCGCTACCCGAAGACTGGAGCCAGTGGCTGGGGCAGGATTTTCAGGCTGACTATATGTCCGCCCTGAAAGCATTTTTGGCCGCAGAGAAAGCGGCTAAGAAAGTGATCTACCCTCACTCCTCAAACTGGTTTCGCGCCTTTGAATTAACGCCGCTCTCCTCGGTGAAAGTGGTAATTCTAGGGCAGGATCCTTACCACGGGCCTAATCAGGCCCATGGGCTCTGTTTTTCGGTACAGCCGGGCGTGCAAGTGCCGCCGTCGCTGGTCAATATCTACAAAGAGTTGGCAAGCGATGTCGGTTTTACCCCAGTGCGTCATGGCTTTTTAGAGTCGTGGGCGAAGCAGGGGGTGCTGCTGCTGAACACAGCGCTTACCGTTGAACAGGGCAACGCCGCGTCGCATCGGGGAAAAGGTTGGGAGCATTTTACCGACCGGGCTATTGAAACCGTGAGTCAGCATGCAGAGTCCTGCGTTTTTTTGCTGTGGGGTAGCCATGCTCGCCAGAAAAAAGCGCTCATCGATACCTCTCGCCATTTGGTACTTGAGTCACCACACCCGTCGCCCCTGTCGGCGCGCCGTGGTTTCTTTGGTAATCACCACTTTTCGCGGGCGAATCAATTCTTGCAGGAGCAAGGGCGGACGCCAATTGAGTGGCAATTGCCCGAAACCCCTTAACCTGATGGTCAGTTGCGGGTAGAATGGCGCGCAATTTTGTAAGCATGTCGATGCGACCTAGGTCGCCATCCTGAATCCCCTGCAGTGAGGAAGCCCCATGAGTGTCTACGCCATTAACCATCCGCTTGTTCAACATAAGCTGGGATTGATGCGCGAAGCTGATTTGAGCACTAAGAGCTTTCGTGAACTGGCAGGTGAAGTGGCTAAGCTTTTGACCTATGAAGCAACCAAAGGTCTGGAGCTGGAAGACCATGAGATTCAGGGCTGGAACGGCGAGCCCATTGCGACCCGTCGTTTGAAAGGTAAGAAAGTCACTATCGTGCCGATCCTGCGTGCCGGGCTAGGCATGTTGGAGGGCGTAACGGATTTAATCCCTAGCGCACGGGTAAGCGTTGTTGGTCTTTACCGGGATGAAGAGACGCTTCAACCGGTACCTTACTTCGCTAAATTCGCCAACGACATCGAAGAGCGCATGGCGATTGTGATTGATCCGATGCTGGCGACTGGTGGTTCGATGGTGGCCACGTTGGATATGCTGCGTGAGCGTGGCTGTGAACATATGAAAGTGATTGTCTTAGTTGCTGCCCCTGAAGGGATTAAACGGGTGCAAGATGCTTATCCTGATGTAGAGATTTACACGGCGTCGGTGGATGACCGACTCGATGAGAATGGCTACATCGTCCCCGGCTTGGGAGATGCCGGCGATAAGATTTTCGGAACGCGTTAAGCGCTCCGCCTCAAAAGGCCCCTTACGCTTCGCGTTGGGGGCATTTTTTTGCCTCCGTTACTAATAACCGACCCCCAGGAGTGGTGTGATGACAAACAGTGCTGGTCAAGAGTCGTGGCCTAAAATGCTGCTTACCGGCGCGCAAATGCTGTTCGTGGCCTTTGGTGCGCTTGTGTTGGTTCCGCTATTAACCGGGCTAGACCCCAGCGTGGCACTCTTTACCGCCGGGATTGGCACGTTGGTGTTTCATGGCGTGACCAAACAAACGGTGCCGGTGTTTCTAGCTTCTTCCTTTGCATTTATTGCTCCTATTCAAGGCTCAATCGCCAGTTTTGGCGTTTCTGCCACGCTGGGTGGCCTGATGGCCGCGGGACTTGTCTATGTTGCCATTTCCCAGGCGGTGCGCTTGAAGGGCACCGCCTGGTTGCATCGTTTGCTGCCTGCTGTCGTGGTGGGCCCAGTGATTATGGTGATCGGCTTAGCGCTAGCGCCAGTCGCGGTCAGTATGGCAACCGGTGAAATCAGCGATAATATTAGCTATGGGCAAGCTATTTTTCTCTCCATGGCCAGTCTGTTAGTAACCTTATTGCTTGCGGTGCTTGGCCGTGGGCTGCTGCGTTTAGTGCCGATTATAGGCGGCATTGCAACGGGGTATGCGTTGGCGCTGATTATGGGGGTGGTTGATTTTACTCCGGTGCGTGAAGCGGCTTGGCTCTCTATCCCCAACTTTACCGCGCCGAGTTTTCACTGGGCGGCCATCCTGTTTATGATTCCAGTGGCCATCGCTCCCGCCGTTGAGCATATTGGCGATATGGTGGCGATTGGCTCGGTGACACGTAAAAACTATCTTGAAAAACCTGGCTTGCACCGCACGTTACTGGGCGATGGCTTGGCAACGACGGCAGCAGCCCTGTTCGGTGGGCCGCCTAACACGACCTATTCAGAAGTTACCGGTGCTGTGACGCTAACCAAGGCATTCAATCCAAAATATATGATTGTGGCTGCTGTTATTGCCATCATCCTTGCCTTTGTTGGCAAATTGGGGGCGCTGCTGCAGACAATTCCCGGGCCGGTCATGGGGGGGATTATGACGCTGCTATTCGGCTCTATTGCTGTAGTGGGGATGAATACCCTGGTGCGTGCAGGTCAGTCGCTGACTGCGGCGCGTAACCTAGTGGTGGTGTCACTTATTTTGGTGTTTGGTATCGGTGGTATGCAGTTTGGAGGTGGGCAATTCACTTTGCAGGGCGTTAGCTTAGCCGCTTTGGTAGGCATTGCGTTAAACTGGTTATTACCTGCAGAAAAAGAGGGTGAGTAACTTGTGGCACATAGGGTGATTTATGA
Organism: Vreelandella sp. L-25; assembly: GCF_056857535.1. NCBI lineage: Bacteria > Pseudomonadati > Pseudomonadota > Gammaproteobacteria > Oceanospirillales > Halomonadaceae > Vreelandella > Vreelandella sp. L-25. The sequence goes on along the minus strand of NZ_JBSXNH010000084.1, from coordinate 46,596 downwards.
GTGAGGCACTGCGCTCTCCGTTTCCCGTACCGTTTCCCACACTGGGAGTGGCAGCCTGGAGTGGGACCGGTAAAACCACGCTGCTAGAGCAGCTGTTACCTCTACTGCGTGAAAAGGGCCTTTCGGTAGCGGTGATTAAACATGCCCACCACCAGTTTGATGTGGACCAGCCGGGTAAAGACAGCTACAAGCTGCGTAGCGCCGGGGCCACTCCTATGCTGATTGCATCGCGCCAACGTTTTGCACTGATGCAGGAGACGCCAGGGCAGGAGGAGCCTAATTTAGCCTATTTGCTTACCCTAATGGCACCGCATCACCCAGATCTGGTGATTGTGGAAGGCTTCAAAGCATGGCCTATTCCCAAGCTGGTGCTTTACCGAGACGGAATAGGCGATCCGGCTATTTTATGCGATGAGTGGGTGCAGGCGGCTGCGCTTACTGCTGAGCCGCCGGTGGCTCTTAGGCCATCGGTGGCCCGCTTGGATTTAAATAATTGTGAAGAGATTGCTCGCTGGGTAAGTGAGTGGGCCGACCAACAACGCCGCACTCTGGCTTGATGATGAAAAGGTGACACCATGCAGTTAACCCACCTGAACGCGCACGGCGAAGCGAATATGGTTGATGTCGGCGATAAGCGCGAGACCCGTCGTGAGGCTGTTGCCTCTGGGCGAATCGTGATGCAGCCCAATACTCTGCAGCTATTAAGCGATGGGGCGCTGCCCAAAGGGGATGTACTCGCAACAGCGCGTATTGCGGGTATTCAAGCAGCGAAGCGAACTCATGAACTGATTCCGCTCTGCCACTCGCTGGCGCTCTCCAAAGTAGCGGTGGATTTCGATATTGACCATGCAAATGGCTGGGTGAATGTATCGGCCATGTGTCGCTTGAACGGGCGCACGGGCGTCGAGATGGAAGCGTTGACGGCCGTTTCGGTTGCTTGCCTGACGCTTTACGATATGTGTAAAGCCGTTGATAAAGAGATGCGCATTGAAGCTGTGCAGCTCGACAGCAAGCGAGGCGGATTGCGTGGTGACTATCAGCGGGAGCGTGAGATGGTCACGCCTATTGTCACCGGTGAAGGCGCAGTGGGAGAGGTAAGCTTAGGTGAGCGCTGTGCCTCGCCCTGTGTGCGCGTCAAGTTTTTGGCAGAGCTGCGTGAGCGGGTCGGTGAGAGTGATCTGGCCATTGGGCTTGATAAGCTGCCAAGTCGCGATGTGGCCGGGCTAAAAGCTGCGCTTAGTGCCCAGGATGCACGCTTTTCCGTGCTGGCTGATCAGCGCACTCTATGTGCCATTAACCAAGTGATGGCAAATGATAGCGCTCGTATCACTGATGATGACGAAGTGGCCTTTTTTCCACCGGTAACGGGAGGCTAAGCCGTGTCTGTTAGCGAGCCGACATTGCCAGACATCGCGGTAGAAGTGCAGTCCGCTCCGTTTTCAATGGCGTACGGCTATGAGAGCGCGCTGCGCCAGCGCACCGACATTGGTGCGATTGTGACGTTCACCGGGTTAGTGCGAGATTTTAACGAGACGCCCGACGTAACGGGGTTAACCCTTGAGCACTATCCAGGAATGACTGAGCGCACCTTAACGCAAATTGCTGAGCAAGCCTGGCAGCGCTGGGCGCTGCAGGCGGTGCGTGTTATTCATCGGGTGGGCGACTTATCCCCGGGCGACCCTATCGTTAGAGTGCTGGTGGCAAGCGCACACCGCCGCGATGCGTTTGAGGCCTGCGATTTCATTATGGATTATTTAAAAACCCAGGCGCCGTTTTGGAAGAAAGAGCACTCCAAGCAGGGGGCGTACTGGGTTAAAGAGCGCCACACCGATCAGCAGGATGCTGAACGCTGGTAACACCTGTGTTTAAGGCTCGTCGTTTAACTCTTCGATGGTCGGCATTTCAGCGGCCATGATCTGCAGGTGCACGTCTGGCATATGTTGCAAGTGGTTAGCCAGCCAGTGCACCAGCCTTGGCTGCAGCGCATGGCGCAAATCAGCCAAGGTGTCTGCCTCAATCTCTTCTAGCTGCTCATCCAGCCACTCGCTGAAGCTATCTTCATCCATAGGGCTTGCGCCGTTGGCGTCAAGCATCAGACGACCAATACGACACCATCCCGTTTCTGTTGCTGCTACCGGTAGCGCTAGAAACAGACTGCCACGACGGGTAGTGGGATGGCTGCTCTCAAGGCCAGGGTGAGGCACGACGCTATTTTGGTTAACAATGCAAGGCGGCTGTGGGTAGCGCGTTTCGCAGCGCAGCCCTTGGTGGTCAAGCACAATCATATCGCCATTCACCGGTGCTAGCGGCGCTCTGATACCTAGCTCCTCAGCAAGCGCTTGGTGCGCCTCCTGATGGCGCGCTTCACCATGTACCGGCAGTAGCATTTTGGGCCTCACCCACTGGTAGAGCTTTTTCAGCTCTTCCTGAGCGGGGTGGCCGGTTGCATGAAGCTCGGGGTGGTTCATTTCGTCGAACAGCGTGACACCGAGTTGCAGTAAACGTTTTTTAAGCTGCTCGATAGGGCGCTCATTGCCTGGAATTGTTTTGGCGGAAAAAATCACGCTATCGCCGGGTTCCAAGTCCACAAAGGGGTGTCGACGCTGCGCTAAACGCTGCAAGGCAGCGCGAGGCTCGCCTTGGCTACCGGTGGCAATAATCACGACCTCCTCCGGTGGTAGATAGCCCAAATCATGGGGTGGCACCAGGGGGGGGAAGTTATCCAGATAACCAAGGCCTCTAGCAACACTGACCATGCGCTCCATTGAGCGGCCCATCAAACTAACGCGACGGCCACACGCTTGGGCCGCTAAGCCAATGGCCAGTACGCGCGCTAGGTTGCTAGCAAAACAGGACACTACCACGCGGCCTTTACACGCTTTCAATGTGGTGGAAAGCGCCTTGGCAACATCCCCCTCGCTGCCCGACTGCCCTGGCATTGGCGCATTGGTCGAGTCACCTACCAGAAGATCCACCGGCGCCAGTGCTCTAAACTGGGCAGCGTTCACGGGGGCGCCAATCAGTGGGTTGGGGTCGAGTTTCCAGTCGCCGGTGTGCAGTATGCGGTAATCACCCGCCTGCATCATGATGGAGCAGCTTTCGGGGATGGAGTGGGTAACACTCAAGTAGCGCAGTGTAAATGGCCCGCTCTCCACCGCATCGCCTGGTTCAATCACTTCAATGGAGGCGCTGCTGAGCTGGTGTTCGGCGAATTTGTAACGCAATAGCCCTGCTGCGAGAGGAGTGGCAAAGATAGGGCAACCCCATTTGGGCCATAGCCACGCCACCGCACCAATATGATCTTCATGACCATGGGTGATAAACAGCGCCTTAGGTGTGATCTTCAGTGCCTCTAGGGTATCGGTATTAGGTACTTGCAGCGGCGAGTTGGGCAGGTCTTGGCGAATCATCATGCCGCAATCTACGGCGATCCACTGGTCGTCGTATCCATACAGCGTAAGATTCATTCCAATTTCACCACATCCACCTAGCGGGAGTAGGCGCAGGGGCGGGCGACGACGGGGACGAAGTTGAACGCGGGATGGATGCATCAGTTATGAAAAGCCTAGAAAGTAATTCCTTAACTATACGGGAAGCGGGGGGCGGGTAACAATCATCGCGGCACCTGACCACGGTGCTTCCTCATCGTGCTTACGGTACACTACCGCCGCTAATGTGGTTTACCTGCTGGTAGGCAGGTGCTTGGCGAGCGTGCCGTTAAATACGTTAAGAGTGTTTGTTATGTCTCATTACTATCGTTTAGTTGTTTCCTGCCCAGATCAAGTGGGCATCGTGGCGCGTGTCTCAAGTTTTATTGCTCAACAAGGCGGCTCAATTACCGAAGCCAGCCAGCACTCTGACTTAGAGACTGGCCGCTTTTTTATGCGTTACGAGATTCTGGCGGATTCTCTGGGTATGTCGGCGGAAGCACTGCGCACGTCGTTTGAGCCGGTGGCGGCTGAATTTGATATGCAGTGGTCGCTGGTGGATACCCAAAAGCGCCGCCGTGTGGTGTTGATGGTGTCTCGGGAATCCCACTGTTTGGTGGACCTTCTCTACCGCTGGCAGGCAGGTGAGTTGGATTGCGATATTGTCGGCGTTATCTCTAATCACGATGATATGCGCTCGCTGACTGAATGGTATGGCATCCCTTATCATCATGTACCAGTTGACCCGGCTAATAAACAAAAGGCTTTTGAACAGGTGCAGGAGCAGATTGATGCTGCCCGCGCTGACTGCATAGTGCTAGCACGCTATATGCAAATTCTGCCACCTTCGCTTTGCGAACGGTATGCAGGGCGCGTGATTAACATTCATCACAGCTTCTTGCCTTCCTTTGCGGGTGCCAAGCCGTATCATCAAGCCTATGAGCGGGGCGTGAAACTGATTGGGGCAACTTGCCACTATGTGACAGAAGAGCTGGATGCAGGCCCTATAATTGAGCAGGACATTCACCGGGTCAGCCACTGTCACACGCCTACTGATTTGGTACGTTTTGGTCGCGATGTGGAAAAAGCGGTATTGGCGCGGGGGCTGCGTTGGCACCTAGAAGATCGCGTGCTAATTCACGGCAACAAAACGGTCGTTTTTAGCTAATCGGCAGAAGGGGGCGCTATGTCGTTTGCACAAAGCGTATTGGCACCGTGGGCACTCGTGATGACGTGGCTTTTATCGTTGGGTGTCATCGTCTGGTGCTTATGCCTGCGCCCCTGGCGGCCACTGCTTGAGGATACAGCGCTTCAGCACCGCTGGATGGCAGCTACGTTGGCCGTCATGTTGATGTGGCAATTGCGTGCGCAAGCGGTGGACTGGTTAACGCTTCACTTGGTGTTTACGGTGCTGATGACGCTAGTCTTTAAAATGCCGCTGGCGTTGATCAGCAATGTGATGGTTAATGTCGCCATGGTGGCTATTGGCAGAAACGATTGGTCGCTAATGGGGGCAAATGTGCTGGTGACAGGTATTGTGCCTGCGACCGTGACCGGTTTTGTATGGCGAATCGTTGACCGTCGGTTGCCTGATAATTTGATGGTGTTTTTATTTGCTTGTGGCTTTTTTGGAACAGCCTTGGCGACCTTAGGGGGAGGGCTATCTACTGTTGCGCTGATTATCGTAGCGGGCACTGATCCCGAGGCCGTCTATCTCGCCCAAGAGTATGCCCGCTTTTTACCGTTACTGATGCCGTCAGAGGCATTTATAACCGGTATGCTGCTGAGTATTTTGCTGGTGTACCACCCAAGCTGGGTGGCCACCTTTAATGACCACCGCTATATCGACTTGCAGTAGCCTGCCTTACAGGTTGGGCAACTAGCCAAGCGCTTGCCCATTACCACCGCGAATAACACCAACACCCACGCCTTCAATATCAAGCTGCTGAGTGCGTAGGTCGATCTCAATTGGTGCGAAATCTGCGTTCTCGGCAATCAGTGTTACTTGATGCCCTTGGCGTTTAAAACGCTTGACTGTTACTTCGTCTTCTAATCGTGCCACGACAATTTGCCCATCGCGAACGCGGTCAGTGCGATGCACGGCCAGAAGGTCGCCTTCAAGAATGCCTACATCTTTCATGGATAGGCCGCGCACCCGTAGCAGGTAATCTGCTTTAGGCGTGAAGTACTCAGCGGGCAGCGGGCAGTAACGGTCAATATGTTCAGCCGCAAGGATAGGGCTGCCAGCGGCGACCTCACCAATCACAGGAAGCCCATTGGGCAGCGGCTCATTAGTAGCAGGTGCTGCAGCCGCTGGTGTTTCAGTAAGCTCCTGCGGCTCCTGGTTAGGTAAGCGGATGCCTCGTGATGTATTGCGAATTATACGAATAGCGCCTTTGCGCTCGAGCGCACGCAAATGCTCTTCTGCTGCGTTAGGCGAGCGGAATCCCAGCGCTTTGGCAATTTCGGCGCGGGTAGGGGGGTAGCCAAGCTCACCCATGGTCTTAACAATAAAATCAAATACGTGCTGCTGACGTGCTGTGAGTGGACGCGACATACCAAACTCCAAAACAGTGAAAAGACAGTAGCTACATGTCGGCTTAATCAGTATGTGTTTAAGTATACAGTATGTTGCTCTGTCCAGTACATGACGAGTTACACCCAACCGAGACAGTCGTTAAGTGTTTAGTTAACGCTTACTACCCTTTGGATAAGAGATTGAGCCAGCAGGGGTTATGACATAGTATTCAGCTATGTTTAAAACACCTGTTTTTTGGAGGGCGCTATGGCCCAATCGGATACGGTAACGCGTATTTTAGATACTGCAGAGGTACTGTTTGCAGAGCGAGGCTTTGCCGAGACGTCGCTGCGTAATATCACCAGCAAGGCCCGGGTTAATTTGGCGGCCGTGAACTACCACTTTGGTTCCAAAAAAGCGCTAATTCAAGCGGTGTTTTCCCGCTATCTCGATCCATTTTCAGAGCGTTTTCACACCGCACTGGACGAGCTAGAAGCTCACTATCAAGGCCAGCCTATTCCTCTAGAAGTGCTGTTAGAGACCATGGCCACTACGGTACTGGCAGTGCCCGCCGAACGTAATAGCCTGAAGGTATTTATGCGGCTACTAGGGTTAGCCTACAGTCAGGCGCAAGGGCATCTGCGTCGCTATATTCAGCAGCAGTATGGCGATGTATTTACCCGTTTTACCGAGCTGGTGCGTAAAGCCACGCCTGAGCTGCCGGACGCCGAGCGCTTTTGGCGGCTACACTTTATGCTAGGCACAGTGATATTTACGCTCTCAGGACTGGATGCCCTGCGTGATATTGCTGCAAAGGATTATCAAGAGCAGGTGACGGTGCGTGACCTTGTGCGGCGGCTACGTCCAGTCGTTGTTGCTGCGATGAACGCGCCGCTACCGGCTGCGGTTGAAGAGGGAAACCATGGCAACGCCCAGGCTAGCTGAATTACCGCCTTCCCAATCTGGTTGGGTGGAGATTGACACCCAGCGGCAGCGGTTGCGCTGGTGGCAGGGAAAGGAAGTGAACTATGAGTGCGCGATCTCCACTGGGGTTGCTGGCGTAGGGCAGCAAGAGGGTAGCGGCCAAACACCGCTGGGCTGGCACTATGTCCGTGCGTCTATCGGCAAGGACTTGCCTGATAATGCGGTATTTCGTGGTCGCCGATGGACTGGCGAAGTATTTTCGCCTGAATTGGCGACCAATTACCCTGAGCGAGACTGGATTCTAACGCGCATTATGTGGCTCTGCGGGCTGGAGCGCGGCGTTAACCGCGGCGCTGACGTGGACTCCCAGCGGCGCTACATTTATTTGCACGGCACGCCTGAAGAACAACCGATGGGTGTGGCTGCCTCTCACGGCTGCATCCGCCTGCGAAATCACGATTTACACTACCTGTTTGCACACGCCCAACCCGGTACGCCGGTTTGGTTGCATTAAGCCCACTTCCGGGCGTCCTGCCAGAATTTTGACACGCTAAGCGGTTAGTCTAAAATGGCGCCCTTTTTGTCGGATCCTCCCCATGACGCAACCCATTGGCCCGGTCATGCTTGACCTAGAAGGGCCGCAGTTATCCAACGCTGAAAAGACATTGCTAAAAGACCCTGCGGTGGGCGGCGTTATCCTGTTCGCCCGTAATGTCGAAGATGCGTACCAAGTGCGGCAGCTCTGCAGCAGTATTCGTCGTGTGCGTGGTGATCTACTGCTAGGTATTGACCAAGAGGGCGGTCGAGTCCAGCGGATCAAAAAAGGGGTGACCAAGCTGCCCGCCATGGCGCGAATTGGCGATCTGTATGCCAGCGACCCAGTAGCAGGGCTCACCTTAGCCAAAGACACAGGCTGGCTGCTGGGGATGGAAATGGCCGCCTGTGGGTTGGATATGAGTTTTGCGCCAGTGTTGGATGTTGAGAGCGGTATCTCCAGCGTCATTGGCGACCGTAGTTTCAGCAGCGATCCAGAGCATGTCGCCCAACTAGGGCGCGCCTTTATCGAAGGCTTGCATGAAGCTGGCATGGCGGCAGTTGGTAAGCATTTTCCTGGCCATGGCGGAGTGGCGGCGGATTCCCATATTGCGCTGCCAGTGGATGAGCGACCCCTGGCCGAGCTGAAAGCCCGAGACCTCGTGCCGTTTCGCGAGTTAGCGGGTGTGTTGAACGGTGTCATGCCTGCCCACGTGACTTATTCAGCGTTTGATACTCGCCCTGCAGGGTTCTCACCCAACTGGTTAGGCATGCTGCGTGAATCATTGGGGTTCAAAGGGTGTATTTTTTCCGATGATTTAAGCATGACGGGGGCGCATGAGGCAGGCGGCCCGGCTGAGCGTGCCAAAGCGGCGCTGGCCGCTGGCTGCGATATGTTGCTGATCTGCAATGACCGAGCGGCAGCCATTGAGGTACTAGGGGCCTGCCAAGGGGTGCTGAATAAACGGCCTGCCAAGCTGCGTTACGGCCGTGCTAGGCCTGAACTGGATGCACTGGCTGCACTCGGCCGTTGGCGCCGCACGCATGCCAAGCTCGAAGCGCTAGCGAATTAATTCCATTTTTATACCGTTTTCTTATTAGATGTTTTTGGAGAAGTAGCATGTCCAAGTTGGATAAAGAAGCGCTTGAATCGTTAGATTCTATGCGTGAGTTGATGGATAACGCCGACTGCCTGATTTCACAAGAGCAGGTTGAGCGAGCGTTGGATCGCATGGCGGAAGAGATCACGCGAGACTTGGGCGACAAGCTACCGGTGTTTTACTGCGTTATGAATGGCGGGCTCATTACCACGGGGCATCTGCTGACGCGTCTTGGTTTTCCGCTGGAAGTGGACTATTTACATGCGACCCGTTACCGCAACGAGCTGCGCGGCGGTGAGCTTTTCTGGCGCGTATCGCCTGAAATTCCCATGGCGGGCCGACATGTAGTGATTGTTGACGACATCCTCGATGAAGGCGCAACCCTAGCGGCCATTCTGGAATACTGCAAAGAAGCCCAGGCGGCCAGTGTGACTACCGCAGTGTTGGTCGACAAGCAGCACGACCGCAAAGCCGTTCCGGGATTAAAAGCAGATTACTGCAGCCTAGAAGTGGCCGACCGTTACGTGTTTGGTTTTGGTATGGACTACAAAGGCTACTGGCGTAATGCCCCTGGAATTTTTGCTCCCAAGGGCATGTAAGCTAGCGCAATCCTAGCGGGGTGAGAACCGCCTCGCTAGGCCGGTTTCCGCAATCATGCGCGTAGAGATCTCTTCTATTGAAAATCGCGTCGTATCAATAAACGGAATATGCATTGCCCGGTACAGCGATTCTGCCTGCTCTACTTCTTGTAAGCACTGATCCATCGAGCTATAGCGGCTATTGGGGCGGCGTTCATTACGAATGGCCGAGAGTCGGCGTGCATCAATGGTAAGGCCAAACAGCTTGTGCCGATGAGGTGCCAGCGCTTTGGGTAGCTTCAAGCTGCCATCTTCATCCAGGTCATCTTCGGTGAGCGGATAGTTCGCGGCGCGAATGCCGAACTGCAGCGCCAAGTAGAGTGAGGTCGGCGTTTTACCACAGCGGGAAACCCCCACTAGAATAATATCGGCTTTGTCGTATTGGTGGGTGCGTGCTCCATCGTCGTTATCGAGTGCAAAGTGAACCGAGTGGATGCGATCCATATATACGTCGTCGCTACCGATGGAGTGTGTTCTGCCGACGCTGTAGGAAGAGTGCGTTTCCAGCTCCTGCTCAAGGGGTTCTAGAAACGTCGAAAAAATATCGACCTTAAACCCCGACGCTTGGCGGATAACGTTACGAATCTGTTGATCCACAATCGTATCAATGATAATCGGTCTACAGCCATCGCGTACGGCGGTCGATTCGATAATCTGTGCCAGTGCCTGTGCTTTTTCAACCGTATCAATATACGGTTTAGTCAGCATATTGATCTCCACATCACTGAACTGCGCTAAGAGACTGCGCCCTAAGCTTTCTGCGGTGATGCCGGTGCCATCCGAAATAAAGAAAGCTGTTCGTTTCATAACCTGATCCGCCAGTCTGCCATGTTCATAGATAAGCTATTGTGTGCTGTGCAAACGATGAGCACAACGCCTAGTCGATACTACATAAAACGCTAATTTTGTGTATTTGTTGTAAAAATCCTCCACTCCCTTCGCTGTTAGACCAATGGCGAATACGCTGCCGCAGTGCTAGGGTGACAACGTCTATTAGTGTCGTCCCAACGGGTCGTAACGAAGTCTAAAAGCGAGGGGGTTGCGTGGAAGAGTACATTCTGTGGTTCGATCAGCTAGGTATGGCAGACGTCGAACGCGTGGGTGGTAAAAACGCTTCGCTTGGCGAAATGATTTCCAATTTATCGGGTGTAGGCGTCACGGTGCCAGGCGGCTTCGCGACCACTGCTCACGCATACCGCGAGTTTCTCTCTCACGAAGGTCTGAACGACCGCATTAATGACAAGCTTGCTCGTTTAGATGTCGATGATGTCAAAGCACTGGCTGAGGCAGGAAAAACGATTCGTCAGTGGATCATTGATACACCGCTGCCGCCTGGCTTTGAAGCCGCGCTTCGCGATGCCTACGAACAGCTCCAAACGCAACATCCAAGCCTCAAAGTAGCCGTGCGCAGCTCCGCCACGGCGGAAGACCTTCCCGATGCCTCCTTCGCTGGGCAGCAGGAAACCTTCTTGAACATTGAAGGTTTTGCCAATATCAAACATGCGGTGCATGAAGTGTTTGCCTCGCTGTTTAACGATCGCGCCATCTCCTACCGTGTGCATCGTGGCTACGCCCACGAGAATGTTGCGCTGTCAGCGGGCGTTCAAAAGATGGTGCGCTCTGAAACCGGCGCATCAGGCGTTATGTTTACCCTGGATACCGAATCTGGCTACCGTGATGCCGTTTTTGTCACGGCCTCTTGGGGGCTGGGCGAAACCGTGGTGCAGGGAGCCGTCAATCCTGACGAGTTCTATGTTCACAAGCCCACCCTGGCTGCTGGCCGCCCGGCCGTTCTGCGCCGCACGTTAGGGTCCAAGTTGATCAAGATGGTTTACGGCCAAGATGCCAGCGCCGGTAAATCTGTTGAAACCGTTGACGTGCCTTTCAAAGACCGTGGCCGCTTCTGCATCAACGATGAGCAGGTGATGGATCTTGCTCGTCAAGCAGTGACCATTGAGCAACACTACCAGCGCCCGATGGATATTGAGTGGGCATTGGATGGCGATGACGGCAAGCTCTATATCGTTCAAGCGCGTCCTGAAACCGTCGTGTCACAGCAGGAGGGCGGTAAGCTTGAGCGCTTCCAACTGCGTGAGAAAGGGCGCACGCTGATTACTGGCCGTGCCATTGGCCAGCGTATCGGCAGCGGGGCAGTTAAGATTGTCCTCAGCCCAGACGAGATGGACAAAATTCAAGAAGGCGACATCTTGGTCACCGACATGACGGACCCAGATTGGGAGCCCATCATGAAGCGCGCCTCGGCAATCGTGACTAACCGTGGTGGGCGTACCTGCCACGCGGCGATTATTGCCCGGGAATTGGGCATTCCTGCGGTGGTTGGCTGTGGCGATGCGACCACGCAGCTACAAGAAGGCATTGACGTTACGGTTTCGTGTGCGGAAGGGGATACCGGCCACGTTTATGAAGGGTTGCTGGCTTTTGACTGCAACGTGTCCAGCGTTGATTCCATGCCGGAGATTCCGTTTAAAATTATGATGAACGTGGGCAACCCGGATCGCGCTTTCGGTTTCGCTAGTTTGCCCCATGCAGGCGTTGGCTTGGCGCGTCTTGAATTCATCATCAATCGCATGATTGGTGTGCACCCGAAAGCGCTGCTTGAGTACGATACGCTGCCTGCTGATCTACAGCAGGTGATCGATCTACGTACTGCTGGTTACGCCGATCCGGTGAGCTTCTACGTCGATAAGCTGGTGGAGGGAATTTCCACGCTAGCTGCTGCTTTTCATCCGCAGCGCGTGATCGTTCGGTTGTCGGATTTTAAGTCCAACGAGTATGAAAACCTGATAGGCGGTAAGCTCTACGAGCCCGGTGAAGAGAACCCTATGCTGGGTTTCCGTGGGGCTTCTCGCTATATCTCCGAGGCATTTCGTCCTTGTTTCGAGCTCGAATGTCGCGCGCTGAAACGTGTGCGTGACGACATGGGGCTGACCAACGTCGAAATCATGGTGCCGTTTGTGCGCACCACGGATGAAGCGCGTGAAGTAGTCGATCTGCTAGCGGCTAACGGTTTGCAGCGTGGCGGTGATGAGCACCCTGATGGTTTGAAGGTCATCATGATGTGTGAATTGCCTGCCAACGCGCTATTGGCGGACGAGTTCCTCGAGTATTTCGATGGCTTCTCCATTGGCTCGAATGACCTTACCCAGTTAACGCTGGGTTTGGATCGAGACTCGGGCATCGTCGCGCACTTGTTTGACGAACGTAACCCCGCGGTGAAAAAGCTGCTGGCCATGGCTATTAAGGCCTGTAAAGAGAAAGGTAAGTACGTGGGGATCTGCGGCCAAGGCCCTTCGGACCACCCGGATCTTGCCAAGTGGTTGATGGAGCAGGGCATTGACTCCGTGTCACTCAACCCCGATGCAGTGCTGGAAACGTGGTTCATGTTGGCGGGGGAAACTATTGCTTAGCCTCCTTCAGCTTGATTAGCGTGCTTGCTATTTTGCGCCTGGCCATTGTGCCGGGCGCAGTCGTTTTATAGGCTACGCTATTGCTTGAGCGCTCAAAAGGCGGTTACGCCTTGGTGATTCACGTCTGAGACACGGTTTAAGGAGAAAGGTTATGCTGCCAAAAAGGGCACTCTCACTCACTGGTTTACTGCTGGCGCCAATGGTGAGTTGGGGGTTTGGTTACGAAACACCCTCCATTACACCGGAAGTAGGGTCAGGCTTTGAGGAGAAGCCGGGATGGGCGGCAGACTCCTTCGCGGTGGCGGCGGCTAACCCGCTGGCTACCGACGCGGGCTATCAGGTGCTCAAGGCTGGGGGGAATGCCATTGATGCGGCGGTCGCCGTACAAATGGTATTAACTCTGGTGGAGCCGCAATCCAGTGGGATTGGTGGCGGCGCATTTTTGATGCACTTTGATGGTGCTGATGTACAGGCTTATGATGGCCGTGAAACGGCGCCTGCCGCCGTAACCGGCGAGCTCTTTATGGAAGATGGCGAGCCGCTGCCTTTTATGGAAGCGGTCGCCAGCGGGTTGTCGGTGGGCGTGCCCGGTACCTTGCGTATGTTGGAACAGGCCCATGCTGAGCACGGCCAGTTGGCTTGGCAAGAACTCTTTACCCCCGCGATTACACTGGCGGAAGAGGGGTTCGCGGTGAGCCAGCGGCTGCACACCAGCCTGGCTAATGACGAATATCTGCGCGAAAACGACCTGGCTCAAGCGTTTTATTACTCCGCCGATGGAGAGCCCCTGGAAGTGGGCACCACACTAAAAAATCCTGCCTTAGCCGCTATTTTGCGTCGCATTGCAGAAGAGGGCAGCGCTGCCTTTTATGAAGGTGAGGTCGCGGAGGATCTCGTTGAGCAGGTGCAGTCGCATCCGGTTCGACCCGGTAAGATCTCGCTTGATGACATCAGTGGTTACCAATCTCTTGAGCGTGAGCCGCTATGCACCCCCTGGCAGCAGTGGGAAGTGTGCGGGTTTCCTCCTCCCTCTTCTGGCCATCTAACGATCATGCAAATTCTCGGTATGCTGGACCAGCAACCGCTGTTGGAGGCGCCGCTGGAAAATGGCGTGACCAGTAGTGGCTGGCTGCATCAATTTCTAGAAGCCTCGCGGCTGGCGTTTGCTGACCGGGGCCGCTACATCGCTGACCCTGACTTTGTCGAGGCACCGGGCGGTGACTGGTCGCTCATGCTAGCGCCTGACTACCTTGGTAAACGCAGCGAGCTAATCGGTGAAGAGAGCATGGGTGAGAGCGCCGAACCGGGCAATCCAGGTGAATTGACCGTTAGCTTTGCCAGCCAGCCCGAGCAACCTGAGTATGGCACCAGCCATATCAGCATTGTGGATGCCGATGGCAATGCGATTGCGATGACGACCACCATTGAGCAAGCCTTTGGTTCACGTATTCTGGCAGATGGCGGCACTGACCTGCCTGGCGGCTATTTATTGAATAACGAGCTGACGGATTTCTCTTTTACTCCTGAGGTGGACGGGCAGCCGGTGGCTAACCGAGTGGAGCCTGGTAAGCGGCCACGCTCTAGTATGAGCCCCACCTTGGTATTTGATCAGGAAACCGGTGCGTTGGTGGCGAGCCTCGGCTCCCCTGGTGGCGCCGCGATCATCCACTATACTGCTCGGACATTGGCAGCGATGCGCGATTGGGGGTTGAACGCTCAGGAAGCGCTGAGTCTTCCCCATGCGATTACGTTGGGTGGTGATGTTTACTTAGAGGAGGGTCGCTTCCCTGAAGAGATCATCGAATCGCTGCGTGAGCGGGGTCACAACGTGAGCGAACGTGAGCTCACGAGCGGCCTTCAGGCGATTCGGCGATTGGAGGATGGCACACTGTTTGGTGGTGCCGACCCGCGTCGGGAAGGCGTCGTGATGGGTGAGTAAACGACGCCCCGACTGTTACTGACGTAACCAGTTGCGTAGCTTGACCAGCATAAGACCGCCGTCGCTTAGCGCACGGCGGTCTTCTGTTAAGGCGTGCAAGCGATCAGGATAATCGGTAATGATGGCATCAACGCCGAGGTCTATCAGCGCCGACATGCGCGCCCGATCGTTGACCGTCCAGGCATGAATCTCGTAACCGAAAAGCGCCGCCAGGCGCACCTCTTGGGCGCTAATGCGGTTATGCCGCAGGCCTAATGCATCAAATTGGCGTCGGTCTAGGGTGCCTGGAAGAATGAGCTGTGCTAGCAGAGTAACACGCAGCCCCGGGGCCTGTTGCTTGATGTAGCGCACCAGTGCAGGCGACGTGGTCGCCAGACGCATATCCATCAGTGCGTTAGGAAAGCCGCAGGCCGTCACGGCTGTTAGTGCTTCGTGCTGGGTGGCCCAGCAGCGATAGCGTATGTCGCTTTCCTGCCCCAGTGCATCGATGACTGCTTGTGCCAGCCTCTCTTCTTGTCCCGGTAGGGCTTTCATATCGATCATCAGCGATGCGCGCCCGCGGACGGCGGCCAACGCTTCATCCAGCCCCGCTATGCGCTCCCCTTGAAAGGCGTCGCCAAACCAACTACCCACATCAAACTCGCTGAGTTCGCTACGGGTGAGGTCGCCAAATTCTCGAGGATCACTGGTGAGGCGGGCGAGCGTTCGGTCGTGATAGAGCATGACCTGATTATCGGCACTCAGGCGAACATCCAGCTCTACGGCGTCAGCGCCATCCTCCAGCGCTTGAGACACGGCAGCAAGGGTGTTTTCCGGTGCCACCATGGAGCTTCCGCGATGGGCGATGATGGCCACGTTATCGCGAATCTCAAAACTGTTAAGAATCCACCACGCCTGTAGCCCTGCGAGCAGCAGCACGCTAAGTTCAATCGCCCATGCCATGCGTCCAGGGTGGGCATCGTGGGAAGGCGGCGCAGGGCGTGGTTCGTGATGGGCCAGCTGTAAGTAGAGGCAGGCGGACAGCAGAGCGTTAGTAGCAATACCGAGGAAAGTGATGGTGAGTGTTACCAGCACATAGCCGGTTAAATAGGCCAGCATCGCTGGAATCAGCACCGTGTTGTGCTCTGGTAGCCACCACAATAAGGGCGTGACCAGCGTGTCAAACAGCCATGTGGTAATAATGGGTAAGCTAATAATGATCAGTAGCAGGGTGAGCACAGCCACTCCAATAGAGCGGTGCCAGCCACGTGTTAAATAAACGCTTCGCGTGAGTGCTTGATACGGTGAGCAAGATTCCAGCGACACTAGTGGCAGTGCCAGCAGCCAGCGCAGATACAGCCACGCTGCTAAGATCATCCAGATAACCACCAACGGTGTCGCGCAAGCTAAAAAGTACCACAGCACAGGAGGGCGAATGCGCTGCAAATAGTAGGGGTCGACACCGCTAAGCCATAGATCGTATAGCCAGGTAAGCGCCATCATAAAAGGGGCAAGCAGCAATAGGTGAGCCCCGACCTGGAGAATCACCAGCACCGCCAGAGCGGGAAGCCGTCGTGTGCTCAACCAGAGCGCCTCGAACGCTAGCCGGTAATGGTTATCTTTTGGCCGGACAGCCACTTGCAACATGCCAGCCTGCTGCCAGTAAATGAGTAAAAACGTAAAGCCAAGGCCCACCAGCATGACCAATAGCCCTAATGGGCTGAAGAGCAGCGCTAAGAGTGCATCCGTGGTGACCACCGTGCGGTTTAGCTGTGCCAAAAAGCGTTGCGATACCCAGGCAACGGCCGGTACCAATAAGGCAGAGGCCAGTAGGGTAAACAGCAAGTGATAAGCTATGAGCGGACGGAGGTGATCTCGGAGAGTGCGAAGAAGGGCGTTGCCTAATTGAGTGAGCGGCTGCATAGTCACAAAAGTGTCAGAGTGAAGCATCAGGGTGGCACTAACTGCCACCCTTGACAAGCGGGATTAGGAGAGCTTTAAGGGCTGCTCGGCGATGATAATGCCGTTATTATCAGCATACAGCCACTGGCCAACTCTTAAAGTAACGCCCGCAAACGTTACGGCGATATCCCGCTGGCCTTCGCCGCGCTTTTCGCTTTTACGCGGGTGGCTGCCGAGTGCCTGCACGCCTAAAGGAAGCGTGGCCAAAATGTCGACATCTCTCACGCAACCGTACATCAATACGCCTGCCCAACCATTTTGCGCTGCCTGCTCTGCCAGCATATCGCCTAACATCGCGCAGCGATGAGAGCCACCGGCATCCACAACCAGTACGGCACCTTCGCCAGGCTCCGCTACAGCCTGTTTGACCATTGAGTTATCTTCGAAGCACTTTACCGTGCGAATTGGGCCATAAAAGCTGTCGACACCGCCGAAGTTAGCAAAGAGGGGCTCTAGCACCTCTACGTCGGGGTAAGCGTCGCATAGATCGGGGGTGACCATTTGGGTTGTCGTTGTCATGAGTTACTCCTATGGTTACAGCGCTATGTTCACAGCGTCATAAAAAACGCCCCAACCTCAATAGGAAGGGGCGCTCTGTCATCGGCTCAGCGAGGGATTACCCAGGCTGCGATGTTGCGAGCATCGGCGATGGGTCGGTGCCACTGGCGATTAAGCCTCTTGGGCTACCGGAATCACGTTCGAGGCGATTTTTTGATACTCCTCGATTTCGTGGAAGTTCATGTAGCGATAGATCTCGCCTGCCATGGCGTCAAACTCACCCATGTAACGCTGATACTCATCAACGGTCGGCAGACGACCTTCTACAGCAGCAACCGCTGCTAGCTCTGCCGAGGCGAGGTAAACATTTGCACCATCGCCCAGACGGTTCGGGAAGTTACGTGTAGACGTGGACACCACAGTGCTCTTCGCTGCAACGCGTGCCTGGTTACCCATACACAGTGAACATCCCGGCATTTCCATGCGGGCGCCTGCACGGCCATAGATGCCGTAGTAACCCTCTTCGGTCAGCTGGTGCTGATCCATTTTGGTCGGTGGCGCAAGCCACAAGCGGGTTTTCAGGCTGCCCGCAGGCTGTTTTTCGAGCAATTTACCTGCCGCGCGGAAGTGACCAATGTTGGTCATGCACGAACCGATAAACACCTCGTCGATTTTCTCACCGGCAACATCAGACAGTAAGCGGGCGTCATCCGGGTCGTTCGGGGCGCAAAGAACCGGCTCTTTAATGTCAGAGAGGTCGATCTCGATGACTTCGGCGTACTCGGCGTCTTTGTCGGCGCGCATTAGGCTCGGGTTGGCCAGCCACGCTTCCATGCCTTCGATACGACGGCTGATGGTGCGCTCGTCGCCGTAGCCATTAGCAATCATCCACTTCAGCAGCGTGATGTTGGATTTCAGGTACTCGGTCACGCTCTCTTCAGACAGCGTAATGGTACAGCCAGCGGCGCTACGCTCAGCGGACGCGTCGGAAAGCTCAAATGCCTGCTCAACGGTGAGGTCTTCCAGGCCTTCGATCTCCAGCACGCGACCAGAGAAGGCGTTTTTCTTGCCGGATTTCTCGACGGTCAGTAGGCCTTGTTTGATGGCGTACAACGGAATGGCGTGAACCAAGTCGCGCAGGGTGACGCCCGGCTGGCGCTTGCCTTTGAAACGCACCAGAACGGATTCCGGCATGTCCAGCGGCATGACGCCCGTAGCAGCGGCGAAGGCCACCAGGCCAGAACCGGCAGGGAACGAAATGCCCAGCGGGAAGCGGGTGTGCGAGTCACCGCCGGTGCCCACGGTATCCGGCAGCAGCATGCGGTTCAACCAGCTGTGGATGATGCCGTCGCCGGGGCGCAGCGAGACGCCACCACGGTTCATGATGAAGTCCGGCAGGGTGTGGTGAGTGTCTACGTCAACCGGTTTCGGATAAGCCGCCGTGTGGCAGAAGGACTGCATGACCAGATCGGCTTGGAAACCAAGACAAGCAAGATCTTTCAGCTCGTCGCGGGTCATCGGGCCAGTGGTGTCCTGGGAGCCTACGGTGGTCATCTTCGGTTCGCAGTACATGCCGGGACGAACGCCGTCCATGCCGCAAGCCTTACCCACCATCTTCTGCGCTAGCGTAAAGCCTTTGCCGGTATCGGCCGGCTGATCGGGCAGTCGGAAAACGTCTGAAGGCGCCAAGCCTAGCGACTCGCGCGCTTTACCGGTCAGGCCACGGCCGATGATCAGCGGGATACGGCCACCGGCGCGCACCTCGTCGAGGATCACCTGGGTCTTGAGTTCGAAGGTGGTCAGTACCTCGTCGGTGCCGTGCTTGCACACTTTGCCTTCATAGGGGTAGACGTCGATCACGTCGCCCATCTCGAGTTTGGAGACATCCATCTCGACGGGCAGGGCACCGGCGTCTTCCATGGTGTTGAAGAAGATCGGGGCGATCTTGCCGCCGAAGCAGAAACCGCCGGCGCGCTTGTTGGGCACGTAGGGGATGTCGTCGCCGAAGAACCACAGCACGGAGTTGGTGGCCGACTTGCGCGAGGAGCCAGTGCCGACCACGTCGCCCACGTAGGCGACCGGGAAGCCCTTGGCCTTCACTTCCTCGATCTGCTTCAGCGGGCCGGTGGTGCCGGGCACTTCAGGCACGATGCCTTCGCGCTCGTTCTTGAGCATGGCGTTGGCATGCAGTGGAATATCGGGGCGCGACCAGGCGTCCGGCGCGGGGGAGAGGTCGTCGGTGTTGGTCTCGCCCGGCACCTTGAAGACGGTGAGGGTGATCTTCTCGGCCAGTGCCGGCTTGGAGAGGAACCACTCGGCCTCGGCCCAGGACTGCATGACGTCCTTGGCCACCGCGTTGCCGGCCTTGGCGCGCTCTTCCACGTCGTGGAAGGCATCGAACATCAGCAGGGTGTGCTTGAGCTGTTCGCCGGCCTCCTTGGCGAGCTCGGCATCGTCCAGCAGCTCGACCAGGGTGGCGATGTTGTAGCCGCCCTGCATGGTGCCCAGCAGTTTGACCGCGTGAATTTTATCGATCAGCGGAGAGGTCGCTTCCCCTTTGGCAATGGCCGTCAAGAAGCCAGCTTTGACGTAGGCGGCTTCGTCGACACCGGGAGGAACGCGATTGGTGATTAAGTCGAGAATGAATTCCTCTTCACCGGCCGGGGGCGCTTTGAGTAATTCGATCAAGGCCGCGACTTGCTCGGCGGTCAGGGGCTTAGGCGGGACGCCCTCTGCGGCGCGTTCCTCGACATGTTGGCGGTAAGCTTCAAGCACGTTGGGGCCCTCTCATCTTCTTCGTAGTGATGAATCAGTGGTGCCGAACGACTACTAGCACGGTGGGTGAGGCGTTCGGACACGTGACAGACGCTTGACAAACAGCGTCTGGTGGATGAAAGGGATTCTACGGGAAACTGTCGACAATGTTAAGAAGCCAAGCTAAGTGCCTGCTTGTACTTTATGTTGAGGCGCTGATATTGAGCTCCTTTCTTGCGGCTTTTTTAGTTAATGTGCCCAAAATCTGAAAGTTTTTTACCAGCAGGGGTGTTTTGAGGTAAGCGCGGGTGTGATTATTGTGATGCCGCGTTACCATAGGCATACGATTAATTCGTTATTAAGTAACGTAGTGAAGTGGTTTAGGCGGTGTGTGGAGCGCCAAATAAGCTGGGCTTATATATTAGAAATATGCTATATGAGAATTGAGGCGCCATTAAGTAAGTGGCCTTCGGATAGCTAGGGAACAAACGCCAACGGCGTTTATGTGTTATACAATAGTGAGATAAACGCTCGGTAGCGGTATTATGTCTATACAACTAGTGGCACTAAAAACAGCAGATCACTCCCTTTCAGCGGATGATTTGCTACCAGAAAGTCTGCATCAGTTTCTTGCCTGCCCAACGCCTGATGCGTGGTTGCAGTGGGCGCTTGCCAATCCTGAAACGCTGCTGATTGACCATGCGCAGTGTGAGAAGAAGGCGGCTTCCACCGCAATGAGCCTGCTTTACCGCTATGTCGATCAGCCGCTTTTATTAAGCAAAATGTCTCAGCTTGCCCGCGAAGAGCTGCTGCACTTTGAACAAGTGGTGGGCCTGATGGAAAAGCGTGGTGTGGCCTATCATCACCTCACTGCCTCGCGCTATGCCGAGGGGCTGCGCAAACATTTACGCAGTAACGATCCTGAGCGCTTAATCGATGTACTGATTATTGGCGCATTAATTGAGGCACGAAGCTGTGAGCGCTTTGCCCGCCTTATCCCTTACTTAGACGAAGAACTGGCGAAGTTCTACCGCACGCTGGTGAAGTCAGAAGGGCGCCATTTTGAAGATTATCTGCTGTTGGCGCGTCAACAGACCGCTGAGCCGATTGATGACCGTATTGCCTTCTTTGTCGCACGTGAAGCGGAGCTGATGACGACTCCGGATACGGCGTTTCGTTTCCATAGCGGCGTGCCCGCTTAAGGCGCTGCTAGTCAGGCGGGATGTGTATCATGCGCGATGCTCAACAGACAGGCCAGCTGACCTTGTTTGGTCACTTCTCCTTAACCCAGGGGGAGGATGTACTCACTCATTTCAATTACGACAAAGTTAAGGCCCTGTTGGTGTATCTTTTGTTGCATCGCCAGCCGGTCAATCGTGCGGCACTGGCTGAGCTGCTCTGGCCAGACCAGGGGCTTTCGTCAGGTCGTACCAACTTGCGCCACGCGTTGCACTGCCTGCGTCAGTCCATGGGTGATAACGCCGATCAGGTATTGAACGTATCGCGACAGACTATCGCCTTTCATTTACCTGCCCACTGGCAGGTAGATCTACATGACCTGCAGCAGTTGCTAGAAGGCCCCAAGGATTTAGAAACCCTTGAGGAGGTGATGTCATGCTACCAAGGCGATCTAATTGAAGAGTTGCAGTTGGCAAGTTGCAGCGAATTTCAGCGTTGGCTAGTGCAGGTGCGCAATGAGTGGCGTCAGCGGGTGATCCGGTTTGCCGAGCAAGTGCTTGAGGCTCATGACGAAACGCCAGACGACATGCTGGAAGGCCTGGTGAGCCGCTTTTCAGGCTATGGGCCTTTCCATGAACGTTTGGTGCGTCAACTGGCCGAAAACAATCAAATGGCCGCTGCTCATGAACAGTACAACAGCTATTTGCAGTTGCTCGCGCTGTCGGGCCAGCAGCCGGAGCCCGGTTTCTTACAGTTGGCCAGCTACTGGTCGGACGGCCACCACGACCCGCGAGCCTTGTCGCCCCAGGGCGCTTTTTCTCGTGCACTGGCAGCCGATAGTAAGCCGCTGCGTGAAGATGAGATTGAGCTTCGCCAACTGTCGGTCATGGCGATTCGCTTACGTCTGAAAGGCGACTGGCAAGACCGGGCGGCAACTCGTAACTGTCTAGCGCTTCAGCTGGAACTATTGCGCTGGCTAGAGCAGCAGTGCCATCACTTAGGTGGCTTCTGGCTGCCTGGGGCCACCGGCGGTTTGGGACTGGCGTGTTTCGGCACCCACGGCCCTGCGCATCAGCTTGCCGAGCTGGTAGCGCTCTATGAACACTGCCGCCAAGCGCTGCCGCAGGAAACTCAGCGCCATTGGAGTGGGGAAGGGGAAGCGCCTTCGTTTGAGCTGGCGGCTGGGTTACATAGCGGCCGTGTGGTCTATCTGCCTGAACGCCAGTTGGCTGACCCGCTTGGCCAAGTCACCCAGGTCTCCCTTGAGCTAATGGGCGCTGCTGAAGGTAGTGAACTAGTGATTTCTCAAGAAGCCAGCCAGCACATGCCCCCGGCGCTGGACCTGCAGCCGCGCTTGGTGTCGCGCTTGATGGCAAGCGATGGTCGAGTGCGCTTGCGGGCGCTGGTGTTAGGCCAGAATGAAGGCGGCCGGGATGCGCTGCCGCCCAGTCTGGTCGGCCGCGAAACGTCTCTGCGTACGCTGCGTGATGCGCTGGCAAGAGCGGGTATCGGCTTAAGGCAAAGTGTCTTGGTGCGGGGGGCCTCAGGCATGGGAAAATCGGCGCTGATGGTTGGTTTTCGTCAGCTTGAACTTAGCCGCGACGCCGCTATCTGTTGGCAGCCAACCACACGCTTGTCGGTGTTAGAGCCTTACGGGGTGGCCCGTTCTCTCTTGGCGTGGCATCTAGGCGCCACGCCTACTCAAGAAGCATTGCATGAGTTGCAGGCATCGTTGGGTGATACAGCGCTAGACGATGCTCGCCAACAGCTGTTGGAAGAGGCGCTGGGGGTTAGGGACGTTCAGGAAATTACTCAGCTTACCCAAAGCGGGGAAGCGGTAGAGTTGGTCGTGAAACTGCTGCACCGTCTGATCGACCAGCGCGCTGGCGCCCAGACTCTCGTCTTGATGGTTGATGATCTACAGTGGTTGGACGAACCCTCCTTCAAAGTATTGGCCGGTTTACAAGCTCGTTTGCCCATCAATACAGCCTTCATGCTGGTGGCCAGTCATCACGGTCGTGAAGCGCTACCAGTGAAGCTGCATTGGGATCAGCAAATTACCCTCGGCAAGCTCGATGCGCTGCAGTCGTCTCGGCTGCTCTCCCAGCTATCGCGCCGCTATCGTATGCATTTAAGCCCTCGACTGCGTAACCAAATTATTGAGCGATGCGATGGCGTGCCGCTCTATATGCAGGAGATTTGCCGTCGCCTGGATATGGATCGTCGCGAAGGGCGTAGTGTTCAGTTCGATGAATTGCCCAAAGGGCTGCTTGGCCTGCTGGCCAGCCGTATCGATCAGCTGGAAGGGGATCGGGAAATTGCCCATATTGCGGCGGTGCTGGGTAAACGCTTCCGCCTCGACTTCCTGGCTGAATGCAGCGGCTGGGATAAAGCGCGGATTTCTCAAGCCGTAGAGCATATGCGCCTGCTGGAAATTATTGAGCCGGTTGATAAAGAGAGCGGCGAGCACGAGTACCAGTTTAGCCATCAGCTACTACAAGAAGCGGCTTATCTCTCCTGCCCTCGGGATGTACGGGTCAAGCTGCACCAGCAGGTCGTTACGCTGATTGAAGAGCGTTTCCCTGTGTGGATCAGCCGCCATCCGGGGGATTTCGCCACCCATCTGCGCCGCAGCGGCCACTACGCTCGAGGCGCGCGCTATTTCGAACTGTCTGCCCGTGAAGCGCTGAAGGTGAGCGCGAACCGTACGGCGCTGCGGATGGCCGACTTCGGGTTGGCCAGTTTGCGCCACGTTGACCATGAAGTGGAGCGTGAGGTCAGCCTGCTTACCGTGCGTGGGCAGGCAGCGTTTGCGCTGGAAGGCCATGGCTCGCCCACTGCCCACGAAAGCTTTGTGCGCGCCCGGGAGCTGCTGAGTCAATCCGGTGGTGATTCGCCGGACGACCCGGAAGATTTAGAACAAATTTTCCTAGTCAAGTGGGGGCTGTGGGTAGGCCGCAGCCAGCGCTACGCCCATGCCGATGCGTTTGCACTTGCCTCTACCTTGGCGGATATTGCGGAGCGTCTGGAAGACCCACGCTATCGCCGTTTGGCCGACTATGCCCGGGCGCACTGTGAGTACTGGGTCGGACGAATTCAGCAGGCCCATGACCACCTGGATGAAATCGACCCGCTCAATGCGCAAATGATGATCGAGTGGCTGCCCTTCTCGGATCACCCGCAAGTGACAGCTGCCTGCTTCCAGGGCTGGGCACTCTGTTTACGTGGCGACTATCAGCGCGCCGAGCGTCACGTCTCGTCAGCCATCCGTCTTGCTGAGAAAATTGGTCATCCGGGAACGCTTGCCATGGCGTTAATGTTTGCCGCAGCGCTCTATCGCCAATTAGGGCATGTGCATCTTGCGGCACGCCATGCTGAGCGCGCGGCCGCCATGACGGGCACGCCGGACCTTCAGCTGTGGCAACTCTCCGCCCAAGGTGTGTTGGGTTGGCAGAGGGCCATGGCGGGGGATCACGCTGGTTTAGTTCAATTAAGAGATAGTCTGGACCAGATGGCTGAGCTGAATGGGCGAGATCGTTTCCAGCGCCCCGTCCTTTGGTACTCAGATGCCTGTATTGAACTTGGCGAGTTAAAGGCCGCCGAGGAGTATCTGGATCAATGTTTGGTGATTGCCCGAGAGCGCACCACGCTCTTTTTGCCCGAGTTGGCGACTCAACTGGCCAGAGTGCGTGACTTGCTGGGGCACCCGGCCAGTGAAGTAAAGGCGCTTGCCGAAATGGCGATTGTGCAGTCACGGGAACACGGCAACCGCCATCAAGAGTTAGCGGCCTTGGAGCTTTGGCTTACGCGGATTTCACCCAATGATCAGCAGGCAAAAGAGGCGTTCCGTCGCCTATTGAGCGAGGTTAGCCACAGTGATGCACCGGTGCTGGTGCGCTGGGTTAGCCTACTGGGTCGCCGTTTGCCCCACTCGCTGAGTGCTGAAAACGAGGCTTAAACGTTTAGCGAGTGCTCTCTTCTAGCCACGACAGCGTGGCGAGCGCCTCATCGCGGTGCTCGCCACACACGGCACGGTGGGGTCATAATCGAACTGCCCGCACACCATCGGGCGCAGCGGGCTGCCAAACAGCGTGCATAAGTTGTTGGCGTCGAGTTGAACGCAGCGCACCCCCGCCGGTTTGCCCTCGGGCATTCCGGGTATCGGCGATGTAATAGACGGAGCTATACAGCAAGCGCCGCAGCCTGCTCGGCATGTGGCGCTGCTGTCACTGGTGATCAACTCACTCATGGGCTCGCTTGTGCTGTCGCGCCTTTGTCGATTCCTTCAAAGGCGTATACGTGAGTGGCGATCCCCGTTTGCTTGGCGATCTGATCGGCCAGCCAGAGGGCAATATTTTCTACCGTCGTGGGCTTTGGCAGCACGCTACAGCGCTCAGATGGCAAGGTGATTGAGAAGCTGCCTTGGGCTGCTTCATAGCGGCAGGTGAGCTGTGACTCGCTATGCTCTGCTATATCTGCCTCTTCCAAAAGATAACGATTATCCAGCCACGCTCCCCATTGCTGTTCCAACTGCGGCTGTCGCTGTTGTTCCTGGAAGATATGCAGGCGAGAGCGATGCCCGTGGGCAATGCGCTGGCAGTTACCCGAATGACGTTTTAATCCATGGCTATAGCCATAGGCAGCACCATTGATAAGCTCATCGCTTAGCGTGAGCGTCACGCGTTCAACATTGGCTGGCCGCTGCTCGGTGAGTTGGGCGCTGAGGTACTGAGTCACCCGTTCTAGAGTGATCGATGCCCAGGGAAGTAGGGTAAATGCCTCTGTCGGTCCACGAACTTCCATCACGTAGGGTGTGGTGGTGCGAATGCAGAGTCCTTCATCGCATTCGCTGACCTCAACACCGGGTGCTTGGGTGGGCACCAGTAGGGTGTGGTCCAGTCCGCTATCCAGGGTGCGTTTGATCCACGGCTTTACTTCACCGAAGTCGAACAGCATTCCGTCCTCGCCTAGTTCACCCTCTAGTTGAGCATCCACTTGCCAGCTACAGCCAACCAACCCTTTCGTGGGGCACCAAAGAGAGACATCGATATGGGTCAGATGATTAACAAATAGCGCCATTACTCGAATCCTGCGATTTTGTGCGTTTGCAGTGACAGCCGCCACTGTGGGTTGGCCATGCAGTACGCAGTGGTGGCCTGAACGGTCGCCGCGCCGTCGGTGGCAATACTCTTTTGAGCGACGGCGCTGAGATCCATCGGCTGTAAAAAGAAGTGACTAAAGGCGAGGTGAGAAAACTGCTCCGGTGGCGCATCGGCCTGGGGGAAAACCAGTTTCAACTCATCGCCTTGGGTGATCGCTAGCGGGTTGCTACCCTTAGGGCTAACGCAGAGCCAGTCAATGCCCGCAGGAGCGGGCACCGTACCGTTGGTTTCCACTGCCACTTCGAAGCCTTCGCTATGCAGCGTGGCAATGAGCTCGGTATCGAGCTGTAGCAGCGGTTCGCCGCCGGTAAATACCACGTATGGCACGGCGTTGTTAGCTTCCTGAGGCCACAGCGCTTTGATGTGTTCTGCCAGCGCCTGGGCTGTGTTAAACCGGCCGCCATTAACTCCGTCGGTACCGTTAAAGTCGGTGTCGCAAAAGGTACATTGTGCGTTCGCTCGATCTATTTCCCGGCCTGACCAAAGATTGCAGCCTGTAAAACGGCAGAACACGCTGGCACGACCTGCCTGGGCGCCTTCACCCTGTAAGGTGTAGAAGGCTTCTTTAACGTGATACATCAGTGCGCCACCTGTGAAGTGTCGATGGCGTAGTCGAGAGGATCGACGCTGTGGTTAGCCGCAAAGGCGGCCAACCGCTCGCGACAGCTACCGCACTGGCCGCAGGCGAGCTGCTGGCCTTCGTAGCAGGTCCAGGTATGGCGGTAATCCAGGCCCATGGCGAGCCCATCACGCAGGATGTCGGCTTTGCTGGAGGCCAGATAAGGGGCATGGACGGTGACGGGTTCGAAGTTGGCAATCTGCGCTACATCGTTCATGGCTTCGACGAAGGCCGGGCGGCAGTCGGGGTAAAGCATGTGATCGCCGCCGTGCGCGCCATAATCCACGCGGTTGGCACCGATATTGACTGCCTTGGCAATGGCCAACGACAGCAGAATCATGTTGCGATTGGGCACCACGGTGCTGTGGAGCGAGTCGGCATCGTACTCCCCTTGAGGCATGGTCAACGCAGCGTTGGTCAATGCCGAGTTGTCGATCAGCCCGTGGATGGCGCGAATATCGACGACCTGATGAGGGATGGCCAAGGACTCACATACCTGACGTGCAACGTCCAGTTCACGACGGTGGCGCTGACCGTAATCGAAGGATAGCGCATGGACAGCGAGGCCCTCACGTAGCGCACGGTGAAGGACGGTATAGGAGTCCATGCCGCCGGAGTAGATGACGACGGTGGATGGCGCCTGGGCGCCGGATGATGCAGTGGATGACATGCTGGGTACTCATGGTCGGAGAATTTATGTCGTGCCTGCCCAAGCAGCAGGGCGGTGTTCCGGGGTCCGGTCCGGAAGGCGGGCAGTTTACGCAATGCCGCGCTTGCTGACCAGTGTTCTGGGTGGTGGCATCCGGTGTGCCAATGGAATTGGCGTGATAAGCTACTCATCTACAGCCGCTAGAGCAAGAGATGGACGCATGGCCACCATAGAACATAGTGAAATCGTTAGAGCCTCCCCGGAGCGCGTATTTGACTTGTTACGCCGAGTGGAAGATTTTGCGGATTATTCGGACCTGATACGCTCGATCGATCGTCTTGGCGAAAACCGCTACCGCTGGCACGTGCGGGCAGTGGGCATGGATTGGGCGTTTGACGTGGAGGTAACCGATATCGATCCTCCAACGGTGCTGGCCTGGGAATCCCTGGAAGGTGTCAAAAACCAGGGGCGCTATCAGCTGCGTGCCGTACCCGAAGGGACTGAGGTGTCGCTGACGCTGAGCTATGACATCCGCAATCGTCTGATGGAAAAAGCGGTGAACAAGGCGGCCAAACCGCTGGTCGGAAAGGTCAGTCGGCAAATTCTCGAGCGGGTTGAAGCACGCCTCAATGCGTAAATTATCTCTCTATTCCTGGCGTTGGGCGGCCGCGTTTGCGGTGGCTGCCATGCTGGCCTACATATGGCTTTGGTACTCTCCGGACCTGATGGCGGTGAAACGCTGGGCCGCGACCATGTCTCATCATCCCGTGGTCGTGGTGACGGTCATGCTGACCATGGCGGTCACCCTGGCGATTGGCTTGCCTGGCAGTATTGGACTGTGGTTGATTGCCCCCTTTTATCCCCCCTTGGTCGCTACGGTGATGTTGACCATCAGCAGCGTCGCGGGTGCCTGGGGAGCATATCTGCTTGCTGCACGGGTCGGCGAGCGTTGGCAGCCCAAGGGGCTGACCCTCAAGGTTATGGACACGCTGAAAGCGCGTAGCGATCTGCTGACGCAATGTGCCATGCGTGTGTTGCCGGGCTTTCCACATTCAGTGATCAATTTTGCGGCAGGCTTGGGGCATATTGCCCTGGGGCGTTATCTGCTGGCTGCAGCCTTGGGGCTGGCCGTGAAATGGGCTGTCTACAGCAGTGCCATTTACGGTGCGCTGGAAGCCATCGAAGAAGAAGACCCGCTGCAGATGGACGTACTGCTGCCGCTTCTGGCGTTGACGGCTTTGTTGCTGGCGGGGGCCTGGTACCGGCGCCGCCTGGAAGCGGCGCAGGAGCAGGCGTGATGCGAAGGCCTATTCGGCTTTGTGCATCGAGGCATCCAGATGATCGACGACCTCGGCCCAGTCGGCATCTTCTTCCACTGCTTCGCGTAGAAAATCAGCTTGGCCCTCATTCCAGCAGGGGGCGTCTGCCAGTGGCATCTCCTTGGGCAACGGTGAGTGCCGCTGAATAAAGCGTTCGATGGATTCAGCATCCGAGCGTAATCCTAACTGCTCAAATAGTTCGCTAAAGTGATGTACCGGTTGATCCATAAGTGGCTTCCTATCCAGTGGGTGGTTAATACACGTTAAGGACATTGTTTAACCATAGCGGGAATAAACCACTATGCCAGTGTAGTACTGGCTAGATCATTTAACGTTCGCCCACTAGCGTTGTTAAAAATCGTCGCCTCTGATCCTCTAATGAAATTGGTTGCGCTAACATATGCACCAGTTTGGTGTAGGCGGCCTCGGGCGTCATGTCATCGCCGGATAGCACCCCAGCATTGTTGAGACCGTGCCCTGCTGCATAAGCCCCCATATGCACACTTCCTTGTGGGCATTGGCTGATGGCGGCGATGAGTTTGCCTTCTCCGGTCGCCTTGGCAATCACCTCTAGTAGTGCGGGGTTATCCGGTAAATTGCCTGCGCCCCATAGCTGTAGCAGCGCGCCTTTTACGTTTGGATGGCTAAGCCACGCCTCTAATTGCCAGGGCGCTATGCCAGGCCAGAGGGTAATGCGAACCACCTCGCCATTGGCGACAGGCTGGTAGTCCACCAGCTCAAAGCGCGGAGCCCCGCGCTGCTGGTAAGACAAGCCGCGGCTGGGGAACAGAATAAAGTCGTCGCCGATGCGCTCGCCCAGCAGTGGGTAGCTGGGTGATGAAAACGCCTCGACAGCCTCGCTGTGCTGCTTGATGGCGCGCGTGCCTCTGAGCAGGCGGTTGGCAAAATAAATGGCCACTTCCTGTAGTTCGGGATGGGCAGCAAATCGTAGAGCGCCGTAGAGATTTTGTAAGGCATCGCTGTTAGGAGCCTCTAGGGGGGCCATGGCACCCGTCAACACCACAGGCCTATCTAAGCCCTGCAATTGGTAGGCTAAGCTAGCGGCGGTCCAACTTAGCGTGTCGGTACCGTGAATTACCACAAAACCACGATGCTCCGTAAAGCGCTCGGCGATGTCGGCGGCTAACTGCTGCCATGTTATTGGGGTCGCCGCGCTGGAATCAATCAGAGGTGAGTAGCTGATGACATCATAAGCAGGGAGCATTTGTTGGTCCCGCAACGGCAGCTGGCTCAGTGCGCTGGCCAAGCGTTTAGGAAAATCACCGGCAGGTGAGAGCCCGTTAGCCTGAGGCTGCATACCGATCGTGCCGCCGGTGTAAATCACAAGCAGCCGCTCTTGGCTATCTGCAAGGAGAGGAGCCTGGCTCATCGCTGTATCCTGTTGAAAGCTAAGAAGTAGTTAGCGGTGATATACCTGTAGTTGGCCGCTTTGGTCATCAAGCTGCCGTTTGCGTCCCGCAAAGAACGCAAAGCCGCAGCAAACGCCGATCAATCCAATCAGTAGCCAAGCAATATGCTGCGTGGTAGCACCGGCTTGGAGCATCAGACCAACCCCAAAGGGCCCCAATGCGGCCAGGGTATAGCCACCCCCTTGCACCAAGCCAGAAAGCTGGCCTGCAAGGCGTTCGTTCGCGGTTCGCAGTACCAATAAGCTTAATGCAAGGCTAAAACTTCCGCCTTGCCCAAGCCCCAGCAACACGGCACCGGGCCATCGCCATGCCAACGGAGCGGCTAACAGCATGACAAGCCCTAAGGCGGTACATACCAATACCAACAGCAGGGCCGGGCGCTGGTCGTGATGCAATCGCGCAATCCAAGGCGCACTCAGTGCTGAGACCAGTTGGCACATAATGGAAACGGCCATCGTCCAGCCAGCGGTTGCCTCGCTGTATCCGCGCTCAATCAGAAGAGTTGGCAGCCAGCCGAAAACGATATATGCCATGGAAGATTGAATGCCCATAAAGAGCATCACCTGCCAGGTTAGCGGCTGCCTGAGTAGCGACACGAGGGGGATGCCGGTGGGCAGGTTAAGCGTTGGTTTTGGCGCAGGAGATGGTGCATAGCTGATCCATACGATGAGTGTAGCCAGTGCGAGCAGTGACCAACTGACTAGGCTGGCTTGCCAGTTGCCCAGCCACTGCATTAACGGCACGCTGAGCCCAGCGCCTAGAGCGCCCCCCAAGCAGAGTGCCATGGTGTAGAGCCCGGTGAGCAAATCTGCATTTTGAGGCAGCTCACGCTTGACTAGCGCGGGTAACAGCGTGCCCGCCAAGCCAATAGCACTACCGGCCATGGCGGTACCTAGATAAAGCAATCCAGGAAAAGGCAGAACCCGTAATAGCAAGCCGCTGGCCAGCAGGAGTAATGCGGCACTAAGTGCACGCTCACTCCCTATGCGGTTGCCAATCATTGGTGCCAAGGGGGCGGTTAAGCCAAGAAAAAGAACGGGGAGCGTGGTTAGCAAGCCCGCCGCTGAGGCGGAAAGCCCCGCATTTTCTTGCAGCCGACTTAGCAGGGGGGCGACCGAGGACATGGCAGGGCGTAAATTTAGCCCCACCATAAACATCAGCAAAATGAATCGGCAAGCGTGGCGTGAGATCATGAAGCGGCGCTTATTTTAAGTAGGGGCGAAGGTCGCCTCGCACCGCATCTAGCAAGGTGATGAAGTGATAATCTTGCGTGGTATCCAAGCAATCAACACGTGCCTGGGTACGCATGCCTTTATTGATATCAAGCTTGTCGTAAATTTCCAGCGTTAGCTTGCGTGCCGGTTTATCACCTGGCGCGATGATGCCATCTTCTAGGGTAAAAGTTTCCAATAGTGTGACTCGAACGCGGGTGCTGTTGCCTTCGCTTAGTACACGCCGTACAAATAACCAACCTTCACAGGGGAGTGAGGCGTTATCGCGTTCGCGTAAAAACAGAGTGCGATAACAGGCACCTTCGTTTGAGGCTTTTTCAGCCATGCTGCGATAGGCCTGCAAGACCTGATTAGCTGAGGCGCGGGCGTCCTCTAGGCGCTGAGAAATACCTTGATGCTCGCGGCTGAGTTGCTCCTGACGCTGAAAAGTCAGCCATTGACGATAATCTGCCATGAGTTGTGAAGACGCCATAATCACTCCATGAATTAATTCAGCAAAAACGCCGGAATAAGCGAGGCGCTACCTTCGCATATTCCGGGCGTTCGGGCTACCGGCGAGTGCGACGGCGGCGCTCGCCACCAGCATTGGCAGCTTGGCCGCCAGGCTTGCGGTTAGCCCTTGGCTGGCGCTGACCGCGGCGGCCATTCTCGATCGGTTCTGGCTTGGCATTGGGGTCTGGCTCAAAGCCTGGCTCAATATGTTTCGGCAGCGTTTGATTAATCAGGCGCTCAATGTTTTTGAGTAGGCCGTGTTCATCGACACACACCAAAGACACCGCTTCGCCATTGCTACCCGCGCGCCCCGTGCGCCCAATACGGTGGACATAGTCTTCAGCCACGTTGGGCAGATCGAAATTCACCACGTGAGGAAGTTCATTAATATCTAGCCCGCGTGCCGCAATATCGGTGGCTACCAGCACTTGTAGGTCGCCGCTCTTGAAAGCACCCAGCGCCCGAGTACGTGCCCCTTGGCTTTTGTTGCCATGGATCGCCATCGCGGGAATATCCTGCTTGGAGAGCTGTTCAGCGAGCCGGTTAGCGCCATGCTTGGTGCGGGTAAACACCAGCACCTGGAACCAGTTGTGGCGCTGGATCAGGTGGGCCAATAGATCGCGTTTTTTGTCGCGATCAACGCGGTAGATGGCCTGCTCAATTTTTTCTGCCGTGGTGTTGCGTGGAGCCACTTCGATGAGGGCAGGGTTATTCAGCAGTTGCTGGGCCAGCGTTTGGATCTCGTTAGAGAAAGTGGCAGAAAACAGCAGGTTTTGGCGCTGTTTCGGCACCAGACGCAATAGCCGTTTGATATCGTGGATAAAGCCCATGTCTAGCATACGGTCGGCTTCATCTAACACCAGAATTTCAATGGCGGAGAGGTCGACATGCCCTTGCTGGTGCAAATCAAGCAAGCGCCCAGGGGTGGCTACTAGAACGTCCAGGCCGGCTCTTAAAGCGTCGACTTGGGGCTGCTGGCCCACGCCACCAAAAATAATGTGTGAACGTAGTGAGAGGTGCTGCCCATAAGCAGCCACGCTTTCCCCCACTTGTGCAGCCAGTTCGCGGGTGGGTGTGAGGACCAGTGCGCGAACCTGGCGTTTGCCGGGGCGTTTGCCATTTGCCAAGCGCTGTAGCATCGGTAGCGTAAAGCCAGCGGTTTTGCCGGTACCGGTTTGTGCGCTGGCAAGAAGGTCGCGACCTTCAAGAACGACGGGGATGGCCTGTTGTTGAATAGGCGTAGGCTGTGTATAGCCCTGCGCAGTTACCGCGCGCAATAAATCGTCATGCAGACCAAGATCAGAAAAACTCATGCGTTCTCCGCAATCGCATAGCAATCGGCGCCACTAGCTCGGCGGCGTTGCTAGGCGTAATGTTCAAAAAGCGAGGATGGTACACCGTCGCGGCAGCGAAGTTTGCCAGATAATACGCTGTGCCGCGACGGGCATTTATACGTCTTGTAACGCCATACCAGGCATAACAAGGGGGTGACAGGGTAGCGCTGACAGTGATGTCATTTATTGGCAAAGAGTGTAACACGAAAGTCTCACACCAATGCTGTTCCCCTAGCGATTGCAATAAAGGTTTAGAAGTAGCCGCCTTGTCGAAACTGCTGAGCAATTTGTGCAGCAACACTCACCCAGCTTTCGCCCAACGAACGGACCAGGGCAGGGTAGCCATCCTGTTCAAGAGTGGTTTCTGCAGTGAAGCTTTTGAGTGCGAGCAACTCGCCATCGGTATCTCGAAGCTGCCACTGGCCGCTGGCTACCGCGACACCGTCAAAGCGGCCTTGGAATTGATCCACTTCCATGGACAGGGTGAGCGCCCCAGGGCTGCTACCTTCTGCTCGTACCACTTGCACGTTGGGTAACTGATCTGCCAATTCGGCCCGTAAGGCGCGTTCAAGCTGGCGCCCAATACCCTCCGCCCACTGGTGCTCCCGCGCTTCGTTTAACGTGATGTCGTCTAACTGCATCACAATCCCGTCCACGTCTAAATAGTGGGCTAGTCGAGGTGTGCGCACTTGCAGCGTGGCCTGGGCGTTAGCCGGTGCGTTCACTGCTGGGCTGGCAGGAAGCATATAGCGTGCAGGGGGAGAGACACTGCTAGCGCAGGCGGAAAGCAGCAAGCTCAAACTGATGATCAGCAGTAGTAGCGGTAATCGGCGTAACATGACGTTCAATCCTTCTTAACGGGGAGCACGAGGAATCGGGTCCTGCGTTTCTAAATTGTCGAACAGCAGCGCGCGTGGGTTCTCGTTCAGCGTCCGAGTGAGCGGTTGTAGGTCACGCATCAGCCGATCCAAACGCTCAATGGCGCCGGTAAGCTCTTGATAGGCGGGCGATGAAGGCGAGACCCCTTGAAGGGTGCTGCGCAGCTCTTCCAGCGTGCCGTTGAGGTTGCTCCCGATGGCTTGCGTTTCTGGATCATTGAGCAACTGATTGATAGACGCGCTGACTGCACGCACTTCGTTCAGTACACTTTCAGAAGCTTGCAGGTTGCGGTCCAGCCCGGCTATCAACGGTTCTACTTCCAAGGCGTTTAGTTTTTCAAGCAGGCTAGTCACCTGAGCCTGAATCTGTGCAAAACCGCCCGCTACCGTCGGAAATACGGTCCGCTCGGAGAAAACTTCCGCGACGTATTCGTCGGCAAGGTCATGCCGGAAGTTAAGGTCCACAAACAGCGCACCCGTTAACAGGCTGCCATTCTTGAGTGATGCCCGAAGGCCTAAGCCGAACATGCGCTTAAAGCGGTTATCCCACTCCTCCAGGTCGATATCGGTGTTTTCGATCCCTAAGCGTTGTGGTTCGATGCGGATGAGCACTGGGATGGCGAAACGAGCCCGCGAATCGGGCTGTGGCGCCGTAAAATTCCAGGGTACTGCTGCCACGGTACCAATTCGGACGCCACGAAACTCGACCGGTGCGCCTCGTGATAGCCCGCGAACCGTGTCATCAACAAGCAATACATACTCTAGATAGCGGTTAAATGTGCCTTCCCGGGCAGTATCTTCATCAGCATAGAGGTTAAAACGTGTATTGGCTTCTACCGGCTTACCCATGGGAAGATCTTCAGGCACACCAAAGGTGACACCGCCACCCAGCAGAGCTTCCAGCGATTCTACGTTGACCCGCACGCCGTCAGCATCCAGGCGGAAATCCACTCCGCTAGCGGTCCAGAAGCGGGTGCTATCGGTCACCAGCTGGGCGTAGGGCTCTTCGATAAATACTTGGTGGTGCATGGTACGTGTGCCTGCATCGAAGCGAGCGTCTTCTACGCGCCCTACCGTGTAACCTTGATAAGAGACGGGATCCCCAACACGCAGCGAATTGCCCAATTGGCTGACAAGGCTAATTTGTAACCCTGCTTGCCCAGCAGGCGCGACCGGTGGGATATCGCTTACCTCAAACTCTCGCTTAGGTTCCTCTGATTGCCCAGGCTCAAGCTGTATATAAGCCCCCGAGAGTACCGTGCCCAGGCCGCTGATCCCCTCGCGCCCTATGCGTGGCTTAACGACCCAAAAGCGACTGTCTTCGCGGAGCATGGCTTCGGCTTCGGGTTGAATTTGAGCCATCATCACCGCGTGAGACAGGTCATCAGACAAACGAACGCTCTGTACGCGGCCAATCTCAACATTGCGGCTGCGGATCAGCGTACTGCCCGCCTCAATACCTTCTGCGCTGTCCATGGTCAGCGTCACCATGGTGCCCCGGCTTGAGTAGTTATCATAAACCAGCCACAGCCCAATAATGACGGCCACCAAAGGAACTATCCAAATAGGCGATAGCCGAGTTTGTGGCGACGATTTGGCTTTATGTAACTCATTGTTTTCAGCGTTTGAGGTATTCTGAGGCGTGGAATCATTAGCCATCAACAGGTTCCTTGGTGGCCGCTTTACGGCGAAGAGGGCGTGGAGTGTGGGTATCCCAGATTAAACGAGGGTCAAATGTCATGGCAGCCAGCATGGTGAGCACTACGACGGCACCAAAAGCTAGCGCGGCAGGACCTGGTGTAATCGACATTAATGACCCAGCGCGGATGAGGGCGACCAAAATAGCCACGACAAATACGTCAACCATTGACCAGCGTCCAATAAATTCAGTTAATCGATAGAGGCGGGTACGGCTCTGTGCGTTGAGCTCGTTGCTGCGCTTAATCATCAAGCATAGCCATGCGAGTGCCACCAGTTTGCCAACAGGCACAATAACACTGGCGATAAAAATCACTGCAGCCACCGGCCAGGACCCCATTTGAATGAGCTGAACAACGCCGCCAACGATAGTGGAGGGTGTTGAGCTGCCCAAACTGGTAGTGGTCATGATGGGGTAAAGGTTGGCAGGTATATACATGATGCTGGCTGCAAAGAGAAGCGCCCAGGTGCGCTGTAAGCTATGTGGTAGGCGCTTATGCAGTTTTTCATGGCAGCGAACACAGCGTTCTTTTCCATGCTGAATGCGATTAATCAATCCGCAGGTAGGGCAGCCAGTGACATGCTGGCTAGCAGCGGTGGTGCCAGTGAGCGTGCCTTCAGGAGCAAGGGGTTCGCCTTCCAATGAGAACCACATCCAGTCAGCGTCAATGGACTGCACCGTCATTAATAACAGTATGGCGAACAAGCAGAATGCCCAAAAGGAGATGCCAAGTTCAATCTGCGCCATGCCAGCAACTTTAATTAAGCTTACCAGTGCGCCGATGATGAATACATCGGCCATCATCCATGGGGTTAGATGTGCCAGGGAGCGGGCAATGTCACGGCTAAAAGGCATAGGGCGAGACTGCAGTAAGCCAAACTGAAGCCAGACGACGCTTACAAGATATACGGCGGGCAGCACGACAATAGTCATCATGACCGCAATAGCTACTATCGGCTGGTGGAAAGCAATCAGCGTGGTAGCGGTCTGCGATAGATCAATGCGGTTGCCAACACCGCTAACGCTGAAACTGACAAAAGGAAAAGATACCGCGACTATTAATGCGACCAATGAGGCTAACGCTAGCGCCATACTGCGCTGAGCAGGATAACGGTGGCGCTTCACTAACACATGCGAGCAGCGAGGGCAGGTGGCTTTTTCACCAGAGTTCAGGGGGGGGAGCGCAGATACCCAGTCACATTCATGGCACGCACGCAAACGCCTTCGCTGGGTGCGAGTTTCAGGGGGGGAGCAATCAACCTGGGGTGTATTAACCGGCAGCGAAGGCCGTTTCATAAAGGCGTAATGGGGCAACAGCAAACTCTCTGTGCATAATACGGTTAGAACCAATACGATGGTATATCGTGTGTGTCAACCTAGGTGACCTGATAACTACTTGCAAACAGTACTTGACCAAATACCAGAGTTAGACAAGGATGCAGCCGCGATAGTGCCTAACATTATGACATCAAGGAACTGAAATGTTACTTGCCTTTATTGCTGTGGTAGTAGGCTTGGTCCTGCTCATCTGGAGCGCAGAAAAATTTATTGATGGCGCTGCGGCAACTTCGCGGTGGCTGGGGCTGTCGCCGCTGCTGATTGGTATGTTGGTAATCGGTTTTGGTACTTCTGCACCGGAAATGATGGTGTCGGTGCTGGCAGCGATGCAAGGCAACCCAGGCTTGGCGGTGGGGAATGCGTACGGTTCCAACATTGCCAATATTGGTTTGGTTTTGGGCTTTATCGCACTTATCTCTCCGTTAGCAGTGCATTCAGCTGTTATCCATAAAGAAATGCCCCTGTTGGTAGCGGTGATGCTGCTTACCGGCTATATGCTTTTCGACGGTTGGATTTCCCGTGCTGAAGCTATTGTGCTGCTAGTGGCGCTTGGCATATTTATTGCGATCAGCATTATTCGTTCTCGAGGTCAGGAGGATGATCCGCTGTTGGGTGAAGTGACCGAAAGTCTTGATAGCAACCCGATGTCGCGCGGTAAGGCCATCATGTGGACGCTGATTGGCTTGGTGCTGTTGATTGCCAGTTCGAGGCTGCTGGTATGGGGAGCTGTCGAGATCGCGGTAGCTTTCGGAGTCAGTGATTTAATTATCGGTTTAACCGTAGTTGCCGTAGGTACTTCTTTGCCGGAGCTGGCTTCTTCAATCAGCGCACTGCGGCGTAAAGAGCACGATATGGTGCTGGGCAACGTGGTGGGCTCTAACCTGTTTAATAGTATGGCCGTTGTTGGGCTGGCGGGAGTGATTGCACCTATTGAAGCGGGTCGTGAGGTGCTGGTGCGTGATTGGAGTGTCATGACCTTTATGACGCTTATGATGGTGCTCTTCGCATTTTCTTGGCGTGGTCGCCCACGGCGTATCAACCGCGTTGAAGGCGGTGTTCTCTTCGCCATTTTTATCGCCTACACAGGCTATATGGTCAGCATTGTGGTGATGTCTTAAACGATTGCACCGAAAAATGGTGGTTTTTCTGAGGAGTATGCGTCAACGCGACACAGCTTTTCAGGCAAACTATCGCTGTATAACGGCGGTCGAAACGTTAAACTACAACACATGTAAAGAATAAGCTTAGTGCTTATAACTAAAATGCAGCGCCATTAAGGCTCAACTAAGCTTGTGACACCCATTGATGGGATTTTAATCCAGGTCTTAGGAGCGTGTGATGGAACTCGACCCCCTTGTACTATCGCGAATGCAGTTCGCCTTCGTTGTATCGTTTCATGCGATTTTTCCGGTCTTCACCATCGGGCTGGCGTCTTACATAGCGCTGCTTCATGGGCTGTTCTTCAAGACCAACAACCCCGCTTGGGACCGCCTGGCACTGTTCTGGACCAAGGTGTTTGCCGTGGTTTTCGGAATGGGCGTCGTCTCCGGGATCGTCATGTCTTTCCAGTTTGGCACCAACTGGAGCAACTTCTCCCAGGCGGCCTCCAACTTCCTCGGGCCGGTGCTCAGCTACGAGGTCGTTACTGCTTTCTTCCTTGAGGCGGCATTCCTCGGTGTCCTGCTCTTTGGCCGAGGCAAGGTGCCGCAAGGGGTGCACCTGTTTGCTGCCATCATGGTGGCGATCGGTACGTTCATTTCGTCGTTCTGGATTCTTTCTGCCAACAGCTGGATGCATACGCCGGCAGGGGTAGAGCTCATCGACTATCGGTTCCACGTGGTTTCCTGGACCGAAGCGATATTCAATCCCTCCTTTCCTTACCGCTTCGCGCACATGGCCATGGCATCCTTTCTGACCGGTGGCTTCGTGGTGGCCGGTGTGAGTGCCTGGTTCCTGCTGCGTGGTCGCGACCCGGAAGCCAATCGTCGAGCGCTTTCCATGTGCCTTTGGTTGCTGCTGTTTCTGGCGCCAGCCCAGGCGGTCGTGGGTGACTTCCATGGTTTGAATACCCTGGAGCACCAGCCGGCCAAAGTGGCGGCCATGGAAGGGCATTGGGAAACCTCTGGCAACGTTCCGTTGCTGCTGTTCGCCATCCCGGACCAGGAAGCGCAAACCAATCGCTTTGAAATCGGCATCCCCAATCTTGCCAGCCTCATCCTGACCCACTCTACGGATGGGGTTATTCAGGGGCTGAATGAATTTGCTCCTGAAGAGCAGCCACCGGTCTGGATCGTCTTCTGGGCGTTCCGCGTGATGGTGGGGATCGGACTGTTGATGATTGCCACCGCCCTGACAGGACTGTTGCTGCGTCGCAAAGGCAAATTCCATCAGCACACCGGGTTCCTCAAGACGCTGGTGTACATGATCCCCATGCCGTTCGTCGCCGTGCTGGCTGGTTGGATCGTGACCGAGTCAGGACGTGCCCCATGGCTGGTATACGGCATGATGACCCATGCGGAAGGCGTGACGCCTTCGTTGACCGGCCCCATGGCGCTGTTTACGCTGGTGGGCTACGTGCTGGTGTATGCGGTGGTGTTCTATGCCGGTATCTACTATCTGACCCGCGTGGTGCGTAACGGCATGCTGCCCAAGGAAGAGCGTGAAACGGCAGGCGACAATTTCAGACGCCCCATGCGCCCGCTATCGGCCACGGAAACTCCCTTTGATGACGATGTTGACCCGGTGAGGAACTGAGACATGGAAATGTTTGATCTGACGATAATCTGGGCAGGCATCATCGGGTTCGGACTGATGATGTACGTGCTGATGGACGGTTTCGATCTGGGGCTTGGGATTCTGTATCCCTTCGCCCCGGACGAAGACGCCCGGGATGTGATGATGAACTCCGTGGCGCCGGTCTGGGACGGCAACGAGACCTGGCTGGTGCTGGCGGGTGCCGGTTTGCTCGGGGCTTTCCCGCTGGTCTATTCGGTCTTCCTGCCGGCACTCTATATTGGTGTGTTCTTGATGCTGGCGGGGCTTATTTTCCGGGGTGTGGCCTTCGAGTTCCGCTTCAAGTCCCGGCGCAATCGTCGCTGGTGGAACCGCGCCTTCTGCTGGGGCTCCGGCGTGGCCGCTTTCGCTCAAGGGGCGGTGGTCGGTGCTTACATTCAGGGGTTTCATGTCGAAAACTTTGCCTTTGCAGGTGGCGCTTTCGATTGGCTGACGCCATTCTCGGTACTGACCGGCTTCGGCCTGATGGCAGGTTATGCGTTACTGGGAGCCACCTGGCTGATCTTGAAATCCGAGGGCCACATTCAGGAGTGGGCGTACAGGATCACCCCGCTGCTGTTGGCGCTGGTACTGGGCGTCTTCGGTATCATCAGCATCTGGACTCCGTTCGTGAATCCGGTGGTCTGGGAGCGCTGGTTCGGTCATTTGCAGCTGATCTGGGTGTTCCCGGCATTGGCGCTGCTGTCGGCTTTCATGGTGTATCGCTCCGTGAAACGTCGTGACGAGGGCATTCCCTTTGTAGCCACCATCGGCATCTACGTGTTCACTTACCTGGGGCTGATCGTCAGCAAGTGGCCCATCATCGTGCCCCCCAACTACACGCTGTGGGATGCCGCCTCCGCCCCTGAATCTCAGCTGTTCCTGCTGATCGGTGTGCTGTTCGTCATTCCGATCATCCTGACCTACACCGCCTGGACCTACTGGGTCTTCCGCGGCAAGGTGCGCGTCGGCGAAGGGTACCACTGATTCATGGCCCCTCCTGCGGCCCAGTCGAATTTGTTGACGCCGCGCCGTTGGCTGAGCACGCTGGCTCGTCGTGAGCGAGCTCGGCTGGCGCTGGCGGCGTGCTTCGGCGTGCTGTCCGGCGCTCAGACGATCTTGCTGGTGGTCGGGTTGGCGTGGTCGATCGAGCAACTGGTCGTTCATGGCCGCTCACCTGTCACGCTGGTGCCCGTGCTGCTCGGTCTGGTGGTCGCCGTGGCGTTGCGCTCACTGTTTCTTGCCCTGCAAGAGTCGTTGAGTGCAACTGCCAGCTTGCGCATTCGTCAGTACGCTCGGGAGCAGGTCTTGAACAAGGTCGCCGCGCTAGGCCCGGTCTGGATGACGCGGCAGCAGAGCGGGGCCCTGGCGACCCAGTCGGTCGAGCACATCGAAGCCCTCGATGGCTATTTCGCGCGCTTCCTCCCGCAAATGCGCATCGTCCTTTTGCTGCCACTGCTGATTGCCGTCGTGGTGGGCTGGCTCGATTATCTGGTGGCCATCTTCTTGCTGCTCTCTGCGCCATTGATTCCGCTGTTCATGGCGCTGGTCGGCATGGGGGCAGAGCGTCTCAACAAGGAGCAGTTTGCTTCCGTTGCCAGGCTCTCGGCGCATTTCGTCGACCGCGTACGCGGCATGACGACGCTGCAGCTATTTGGTCATACGCGTGCTGCCCAGCAGGACGTCTGGTATGCCACCGACCAGTATCGCCGCCTGAGCATGCGCACTCTCAGGCTGGCATTTCTCTCGTCAGCGGTATTGGAATTTTTTGCCTCGGTGGCCATCGCCGTCGTCGCCATGTACGTGGGGTTTGGTCTGTTGGGCTATATCGATTACGGTCCTTCCCCCTCGCTGACCCTGTTCAGTGGTCTGGCGGTGTTGCTACTGGCTCCGGAGTTCTTCCAGCCCTTGCGAACCCTCTCGCAGCATTATCATGACCGTGCTGCGGCGCTGGGGGCGGCAGAGAGTATCGTGACCATCCTCAATGAGCCTGACGTGGTGCCGACCCGGTTCGACGCCCCCGTTGAACCAGATGCACTGATTGAATTGGTGGATGTCGAGGTGGGCTATGGTCGGCACTCGGCGGTCTTGATGGGCGTCTCGGCCACGATACGTCAGGCAGATGTGGTGGTTATTACCGGAGAGTCAGGCAGTGGCAAATCTTCCTTGCTGGCGCTGATGGCCGGTTTCATGGCGCCTCTGCGTGGCGCTTGCAGAGTCCGCCAGGGCGAGCAAGTGGCGTGGCTGGATCAATCACCCTGCATCATTCAAGGCTCGTTGGCCGATAACCTGCGCCTGGCGGCGCCTGATGCGACACCGGCTGCCATGCAGGAGGCCCTGGAAAACGCAGGCCTGGGTGAATTGTTGGCTGCCTTGCCCCATGGCCTGGAGACGGTGGTAGGGGAGCGCGGGGTCGGCTTGTCAGGAGGTCAGGCGCAGCGCTTGACCCTGGCTAGAGTATTTCTCAGCCAGGCACCGCTGGTGTTGTTGGATGAGCCCACCGCTAGCCTTGATTCGGCGACGGAAAAGAGCGTGATCGACGCACTGCTGGCCTGGTCGGCGGAAGGGCGAACGTTGGTCATGGCAACACATCACCCTGCGGTGATGGCCGTTGCCACTCGCCACTGGGTGTGTCGAGACGGCCAGCTTCACGAGGTGGCGCCATGAAGTTTCTGCACAATGACCTGAGCCCATGGCTGGCGCTCATGTTAAGGCGCAGGCAGCGCTTCCTCGTGGGTGCGCTGCTGGTATGGGTAACATTGCTGGCGGGCCTTGCGCTGCTGGGTTTGTCCGGCTGGTTCATTGCGGCGTGTGCCCTGGCGGGCATTGCGTTGGCTGCCGGGTTGCCGTCATCGCTGGATATTTATGTGCCCGGCGGCGGCATTCGTTTTTTTGCCTTGCTGCGCACTGTCGCTCGATATACTGAGCGGCTCTACAACCACAATACCGTGCTGACGCTGCTGGCGGATTTACGCTATCGCGTCTTTGGTGACTTGACGCGCCTGGATGACGCATCGTTGCGGCGTCGGCGAGTCGGTGAGTGGTTGAGTCGCCTGACGTCGGATATCGATGCCCTGGATAGCCTGTATCTACGCCTGCTGGTGCCGCCAGTAGTGGCCTTGTTGAGTGTCTGGATCGTTGCAGGTTTCATCGCTATTTGGTTGCCGCTGGTGGGAGCCGTCGTGGCCTGTGTATTGACGCTGCTGTGGCTGGTCATCACCCTGGGCTTTGCCAGGCTGGGTTTCACCAACAGCCATCGGCAAGTGGATGATCAGGAGGAGCTTCGGCGGCTGGTGTTGGATCAGGTGCAGGCGTCCGCTGAGCTGATGAGCTACCGAACCAGTGACTGGTATCGCAGGAAAATACGATCTCACGAACAGCAAGCGCTGGATAACCAGCGTCAGTTGGCCGTGAAGGCCGCGCTGGGAAATGCGCTACTGATGGCGGTAACGGGGCTGTTGATCATCGGTGTGCTCTGGCTGGGGAGTCTGGCACTGGCCGAGCAGCGCGTGGTGGGCCCCATCATGGTCATGG
The DNA here is from genome assembly GCF_056857535.1 of Vreelandella sp. L-25. Lineage (NCBI taxonomy): Bacteria > Pseudomonadati > Pseudomonadota > Gammaproteobacteria > Oceanospirillales > Halomonadaceae > Vreelandella > Vreelandella sp. L-25. The sequence continues at coordinate 3,257 of NZ_JBSXNH010000084.1, read as the reverse complement.
CCGTGATTGCCGTGTTTGGTATCAATGAGGTGCTGGCCAGCCTGCCTGCCGCTTTTGTGCGGTTTGGCGCCAGCCACGGGGCGGCCCAGCGGCTGAATGCCCTGCAGGCGACACAAGGGCAAACGCGTGTGGGCTCTCTTCCGGATGACGAGGGTGGCCATGCCCTGCAACTGCGTGAGGTCATGTTCCGTTATCCGGATGCGGCGGGCTGGGCTATATGCCAGGTTTCCCTGACCCTGCCCGCCGGTCAACGTGGTGCCATCATGGGTATTTCGGGTTCGGGCAAATCGACGCTGGCCAATTTGATCATGGGCCGCATCTCTCCCACTGAAGGGGACGTGTGGGTGGCGGAGCATGCACCCTCGGCCGTTACCCTCGAAAGTAGCGCAGCGCATATGGGTTATCTGCCCCAGCAAATAGACCTGTTCGATGGATCGCTGGCCGATAACCTGCGGATCGCCAAGCCTGACGCGACAGACGAAGAGCTTTGGCAGGTGCTTGCCCAGGTCGCTCTCTCGGACTGGGCGAAACGCCAGCCTCGTCAGTTGGTGGCTCAGGTGGGAGAAAGAGGGCAGCAGCTTTCAGGCGGCCAGGCGCGCAGAGTGGCGTTGGCGAGGCTTTTTTTACGCTCACCCTCGGTGGTATTGCTGGATGAGCCCTTCGCGGGAGTGGATGCGGCAACCGCCCGGCACGTGGCGGCCTCGCTGGACGCCTGGTTGGTAGGCCGTACGGCGATTTTCTTTGTTCATCAAGTGGATGATGCGGCCCTGGTGCCGGGTTTGGCTCATCAATGGCGGCTGGATGGCGGCAAGTTAATTCACGATACTTCATTTTGATATTCACCGAATCGGCAAATAGGCGGCGACCATGAACGACTTTTTACGACACCTTCCCAAGGCTGAGCTTCACTTGCATATCGAAGGTTCTCTCGAGCCAGAACTGATGTTCCAACTGGCGGAACGTAACGGCATCGAACTCCCCTATGCCACGGTCGAAGAGGCCAAGGCAGCGTATGATTTCAAGGATTTGCAAGGGTTTCTGAATCTGTATTACCGGGGCATGAACGTCTTACGCAGCGAACAGGACTTCTATGACCTGGCCATGGATTATTTCAAGCGTGCCCGTTCGGAAGGCGTGCTGCATATCGATATGCACTTCGACCCTCAGGCGCATCTGCAGCGTGGGGTACCTTTGGAGGTGGTCATGGCGGGACTGCTCAGGGCCAAACAGGAGGCCGAGAGCCAGCTGGACCTTTCAGTGGGTATGATCATGGCCTTCCTGAGAGATCGTCCAGCCGACGAGGCACTGCACGTTCTCGAGCAGGCGGCACCCTACTGGAAAATGCTGGATGCCATTGGCCTGGACAGCGCCGAGCGTGACAACCCGCCCGAGAAGTTTCAGGCCCTGTTTGCGCGCGCCAAGGAGCTTGGGCTGGTGCGTGTGGCTCATGCGGGCGAGGAGGGGCCTGCCGCTTACATTACGCAAGCCCTGGACCTGTTGGACGTTCAGCGCATCGACCACGGTGTGCGCTGTCTCGAAAGCGAAGACGTCGTGCAGCGTCTCAAGGAGTCCCAGACGGTACTGACCGTGTGCCCGCTCTCCAATGTCAGCCTGAAAGTGGTCGATCAATTGGATCAGCATCCGCTACCGGCGTTGTTGGAAGCGGGTCTGAAGGTCACCATCAGCTCTGACGATCCTGCCTATTTTGGTGGTGGGCTGCTCGAAAATCATATCGCCTGTGTCGATGCCTTTGGCTGGGGAGAAGATACCTTCAAATGGCTGAATCGCAATGCCATGGAAGAAGCCTTCGTCAGCGACGCGCGGCGCGCTGAACTGTTGAAGCGCCTGGAGGCAGCCTGATACAGCCTGCCGCCGCTCCTATGGGCGGCGGCATAGTGCATCAGGGTAGAGCGGGCACCTCGAAATCGGGCATTTCACCTGTCAGGGAGTGCAGAAATGCCGTGATGTTATCAATGGTGGGTTCGTCAAACTCACGTCCCAGCATTTCCTGGCCCATAATGGCCACGGCTTCTTCGAGCGTTTCGGTGGCACCATTGTTCATGTACGGGTAAGTGACGCCGACATTACGCAAGGTGGGGGTGCGGAAGCGGTACTTGTCTCTTTCTTCGCCGGTCACCACGTAGCGACCCAAATCTGTCGACCCCGGCACCTGAATGGCGTGGAACTGACTATCGGTAAAGTTGGCGCCGCGATGGCAGGCAATGCAGCCATTATCAACAAAAGCTACCATGCCGTTTTTCGCTTGTTCGCTAATCGCGTCCATGTCCCCTCTTAAATAGCGATCAAAGGGCGCATCCGGGGTATTGAGCGTTCGCTGGAAAGCGGCTAATGCCTGCCCTAAATTATCAGCGTTGATCGGGTCTTCTTGATCAGGGTATGCGGCTGAAAATTTATCTTGGTACCGTTCAAATTCAGCTAGGCGCTCCAAGGCATGCTCTAGCTGCATCGCCATCTCAACGTCTGCTTGGATGGGTCCTAATGCTTGTGCTTCAAGGTCGGGTTCTCTACCGTCCCAAAACTGTGCATCTAAAAATCCACTGTTGAGTACAGTGGGCGTATTGCGCTCGCCAACTTGGCCGTTATGGCCAACGGCGCGAGGTATGCGGTCTGACCATCCCAACGCAGGGTTATGACAGGTGGCACAGCTAATAACCCCGCTAGAGGAAATGCGCGGTTCAAAGAACAGCATATTACCCAGCTCAACTTTTTCCTCTGTCTGGGAGTTAGTGGCAGGTAATGGTGGTAGGTGTGGTAAAGGCTCAAACCTCTGGCGATACTCATCTAGGCCATCGCTTGCCTGCGCTGCGCTAGCAGAAAGCAATAGAGTGGCGCCGAGCGCTGAAATCACTTCATATTTGTTACGCATAGTTCCCTCTCTCATCTGGCTCTTTTTTAACGACACGCCGACAATTAGCGGTGGTGTGACGTGAGTATTAGCTTAAAAAAGGGCCGATTCTGGAAGGTTGCGCTGGGTCAAATGTTAAGTCTTTATGTGAGGCTTTCTCGGTCAGAGTACTAATGCGAAAAAAGTGTTGACGCGCTGATTTAAATGCGTAAAATACGCCCACATCGAACGGCAACGCCCTTCGAAAAGCTCTTTAACAATTTGATCAGGTAATTCATGTGGGCGCTTGCCGATGAGGGTGATAAATCACCAAATATCAAGGCAAGCGCACAAGAAAGATGTTCACATCTTTCGAATTCGTTTGAACCTTGAGCCAAGTTTGATCCGCTTT
>NZ_JBSXNH010000083.1:0-2533 GCF_056857535.1 Vreelandella sp. L-25 | reverse complement strand
TGCGTATTCCGGCGAACGTGACCGGTCATTACGGTGATCGTGACCGATTTGCACACGGCCTTCACGCTGGAGAGAGTTTTGTACGCTGAGCGGTCACGATGGGTCAACCGATTCCGTTTTTTGTGCGTTGGTTTTTCTCAGTGATTCCCCTTTCAGATTGAGTCGGTGAGCGCCGTGCAGGAGCCGATCCATGATGGCGTCTGCCAGCGTGGCGGAGCCGATGTAGTCATGCCAGTGCTCCGTGGGTAACTGGCTGGCGATGAGGGTGGAGCCCCGCCCGTGTCGGTCTTCGATCACTTCCATCAGGTCCTGCCGCTGCTGCGCCGTGATCTTCTGCATGCCCCAGTCATCCAGGATCAGCAGGTTGGTCTTCAACAGCTGGTTCATCAGCCGACCGTAGCTACCATCACCGTGCGCGATGCGCACCTGCTCGAACAGGCGCGGCACTCGCAGGTAGCGCACCGAGAGGCCTTGCCGGCAGGCCTGATTGCCCAGGGCACAGGCCAGCCAGGTCTTGCCGCAACCGGTAGGCCCGGTGATGCACAGGTTCAGGGACTGGCGGATCCAGTCGCTGCTCGCCAGGGCCGCCATACGCGAGCGTTCCAGTCCCCGGGGATGACGGTAATCGATGTCTTCGATGCACGCCGGCACGCGCAGGCGGGCGGCCTTGAGCAGCCGGTCCAGCCGACGGTTTTCCCGGTGCAGCACCTCCCGATCCACTAACAGGGCCAGGCGTTCCTCGAACGCCAGGTCATGCGTTTCGGGTTGAGCGCGTTGTTGTTCCAGGGCATCGCCCATGCCCGTCAGCTTGAGGTGGCGCAAGGTATCGAGGGTGTTGTGCGTTAGCATACGTTTCTCCGGGATCAGTGGTAGTAGTGGGGGCCGCGAACGTTGGTGTGAACCGGCAGCTCGGTCAGTTCCGGTGGCTCCTCGACCAACGGCAGCGGTAACTGATCCAGCCCCTGCTTCAGGATCGAGGTGATGCTCTGGTAACTGGCGGAGTGGATGGCCAGCGCCCGGGCACAGGCCTGCTCCAGGCGATCACGACTGTAGCGCCGACTAAGGCTCAGAAGTCCCAGGCAGGCGCGGTAACCATGTTCCGGATGAGGCCGATCCTTGAGCTGCTTCTGCACCACGCCCAGCGTGCCGGGGCCGATGTCATTGGCCCAGTTCAGGAACCGTCCCGGTGACCAGTTCTGATGGGCCTGGTGCGATTTAGGCATGTGTTCAGTCAGGGTGGCGAAGCGGCCCTTACCATGACGAGGATGTAGCGCCACTCGCTGCCCTTTGTGCATGACCTCCACGGAGGTGTCGGTCACCCGAACGTCCAGCTTCACCCCCACCAGGGCGTGGGGCACGCTGTATAGCCGCTTCTCGATCTCGATGTGATAGTCGATACCCGGCCGTGCCTTACGCCACTCGGCGTAGGTGTAGGGCGTGGCGGGGAGTGGTCGTAGTGCCGGTCGGTCGAGGGCATCGAACAGGCTTTGACGACTCTCTGTCCGTCCTTGGAACGGGCGTTGGTTCAGCGCTGGTAACAACGCGGCGATGGCGGCGTTCAACTCGGCCAGAGAGAAGAACGTCTGGTGCCGTAACCGGGCCAGGATCCAGCGCTCGACCAACAGCACGGCGGCTTCAGCCTTTGCCTTGTCCTTGGGCTTGTAGGGACGCGCGGGCAGCACCGCCGTCTGATAGTGAGCAGCCAGTTCAGCGTAAGTCTCGTTGATCTTCGGGGTGTAACGGTCCGCCTTGGTGACCGCTGCCTTGAGGTTGTCCGGAACCAGCAGTGCCGGCACCCCGCCGAAGAACGTCAGCATCCGTTGGTGGGAGGCGATCCAGTCCGGCAGGCTCTGGCTCCCGGTGGCCTCGGCGAAGGTGTAGCTGGAGGCGCCAAGCACGGCGACAAAGACCTGGGCCTGACGCATCTCTCCGGTGCTCCGGTCCACCACCGGCACGGTCGGTCCGCAGTAATCGATAAAGACCTTCTCGCCGGCCCGGTGAACCTGGCGCATGCTGCGCCGTTGCCGCCCCCGCCAGAGCCGGTAGTGGTGGCAGAATTGGCTGTAGCGGTAGGCCTTGTCGCCGTGGCGTTCCGTGTACTCGGCCCAGAGCAATTGCAAGGTAACGCCCTTGGTCTTGAGTTCCTGGTGGACCTGGAAGTAATCCGGCTCGGCAAAGCGTGAGGGCGGTGCCTTGACGGGGAACAGCCGTACTTCCAGCCAGGCCTCATCAGCATCCTCGGGCAACGGCCAAGTGATGCCCTTCGCCTGGGCCTGGCTGACGTACTTGCCGACCACGCCTTTGGAGAGACCACAGGCGCGGGCAATGCGGTCGTGGCTCAGGCCTACTTCGTGCTTGAGGCGCAAGACCTCGATGATCTGTCGCATGGAAATCCTCGCAGCCGGCATCCGCACTTCCTCGTGATGAAAAAGAAGGGTATGCCGAATAAAGTTGAAGAATTCCAGCGTGTTGGATGTGATTCCGGGGGAACGTGACCGATGATTCCGGCAACGTGACCAGCGATTCCGGAAAA